>JAFSFF010000402.1 GCA_017435375.1 Thermoguttaceae bacterium | reverse complement strand
TACCGGCGCGGCGGAGAATCCCGACGTTAATTTAGGAACGGACGCGACCGAAACGCCGGCGTTCTAACGAATTTTTTAACGTTTTTCGCGGCCCTATAGTAATAATGACAAAAAAGACGTTGAAACCTTAAAAAATCTTCCTAAAAAACGCGTCGTCGAGCGAAAAATCGGCGAGAAAAAAAGAGCGGGGCGAAGGCGAACCGCTAAAATCGCTAAATACGTTAAAATAAGCGACGCGGCGAAATAACGATATTTTTTGAAAATTTTTAAACGTTTTCCCCTTGCGCAATTCTTTTCGCGGTGTAAAATAGTTCCAAACCTTGAACCGAAAGGAACGCTTCACCCTTTTGACGTTTCCTTTTTGGCGCGACCTCGCAAGAGGGCGCGATCGTCCGAGAAGACGGTTGGTCAAGACGACAGTTCGCCGAAACGTTGTTAAACGTTTCTCATTAACGCGCCGTTTAAAATTTGTTTCTCTAAATTTTGAATCGCGGTCGTTTTTTGATTTCGCTTTGATTGCCGCCGCGTCGTTAGCGACGTCGCGCAAGTCGTCGGGACTTTTTTACGTCGTCTTTCGGTTGGACAAGAGCAAAATTCGTCGTTTTGGACGAGAAGAAGATAAGAATCCTTCCTATTGTAACTAAAGGTTGCCGCGATGGACAAAACTTTGGAACAAACGAAAACGGATAATGCGGGCAAATCCATGAAACACAAGACTTTCATGGCCAAACCCGGTCAAGTTGAGAAAAAATGGTTCGTCGTCGACGCGACGGACAAAGTCGTCGGTCGTCTCGCGAGCGATATCGCGATGATCCTGATGGGCAAACACCGCCCGACGTACACCCCCCACTGCGACTGCGGCGACTTCGTTATCGTTACGAACGTCGATAAAGTCGTTTTCACCGGCCGCAAATGGCAAAACAAACGCTACACCTGGAACACCGGTTACCCGCGTCTCCGCAGCGAATCCGCCGCCGAACGTTTCGAAAAGAAGCCGGAAATGATCCTTCGCGAAGCCGTTCGCCGCATGCTCCCGAAAAACAAGCTCGCCGGCCAAATGCTGACCAAACTTAAGCTGTATACCGGCGACGCGCATCCGCACCAAGCGCAAAAACCGGAAGCGATCGAATTGGCTGTCAAGAAGTAATTAAGCGGGCGATATTAGCGTTTTAAAGCGAATAAAAGCCTTATCCGACGATAAAGGAACAAATAAAATGATCAAACGCGGCAACTACGTTATTGAAGGCAACGGCAAAAACGACAAACTCGGCACCGGCCGCCGCAAGACGGCGATCGCTCGCGTCCGCGTCCGCCCGGGCCAAGGTCGCATCAGCGTCAACAACCGCGAATTCGAAGAATTCTTCCGCACCCAACAACTCCGCAACGCCGTTCTCGCGCCGCTCCTCGCGACCGAGAAAAAAGACGTTGTCGACGTCGTCATCACCGTTTGCGGCGGCGGCGTTACCGGTCAAGCCGACGCCTGTAAACTCTGCGTCGCTCGCGCGTTGAAAGAATTCGATCCGGAATGCGAAGCCGTTCTTCGTGAAAAGAGCCTCCTTACCCGCGACGCTCGCGAAGTCGAACGCAAAAAGTACGGTCTCCGCAAAGCTCGCCGCGGCACCCAATTCTCGAAACGTTAATCGCGTTTTCGGATGGGTCGTCGGTTTCGAACGTCGACGGAGTTCGCTCGGCGTTCGAACGACGCGTTTCCGCATTTGCGTCGAGCGTTCGACGTTCGGCGCTTTGGCGTTCCGATTCGGCGCTTGAACGACGGTTCGAGCGTCGGCGAACGCGTATTGAAGTTGTCGACGCTTCGGCGTCTTAAAAAGCTCCTTTGGTCTTGGCGATCGAGGGGGCTTTTTTTCGTTTTGGGGCGCGGCGAACGGCGTTGGAAGACGCGTGAAGTTTGTCGATTCCGTCGATTACTGAGAAAATGCGGCGTTTGGATAATCGGCGCGTTAAAAGAGGGGCGCGATTTTAAACGCAAAATACCGGCGACGTCGATTTTTTAGGAAAAAATCTCGCAAATTTTCGACTCGAACGCGTTTTAGGGTTTGAAATTTAACGGAAGACGCGTTACAATAGAAACTGTTGTTTCGTCGTTGAAAAAACGGCGCGCGTTTTCGGCGTTTTTCTTCGGGAAGCGTTTTTAACGTCGGAAACGAGCGAACGAGAGCGGACGGCGGCGAAAGGGACGCGTTTTTTGTTTTAGGGTCGGCGCTTGGGGCGTCCGAGCGACGGCGTTTTCGCCGAACGAGCCGACTTGCCGATTTTTTTTCGAGCGCGGTAAAAGACGTTGACCGCGACGGGAGTTTTTCGATGCTTCAAGAACGAAAAGAAAACGAAACGCTTCGACGCGGCGCCGTCGACGGTTGCGCCTATTCGACGGTCGACAAAAACGGCGTCGAGTATTTTTACGGCGTCGCTACTTCGAACGGCGAAGGGAACGCTCGCGCGCAAACGTTCGACGCTTTTCGTCGGCTCGACGCGGCGTTGGCGCAAGCGAATTTCGCCGGACGCGTCGTCAAGTTGAACGTCTTTTTGCGCGAAATCGGCGACAAAGAGCTGGTTCGCGCCGTTATGCGGAAGGTTTGGGGCGCGGAAAACGTCCCGGCGACGACCTTTATTCCGCAAAAGGCTTGCGACGACCGCCTCGCGTTGATTCTTGAAGCGACCGCGATTCGTTCGGCGGACGCGAGCGATTCCGACGGAGCCGTTAAGTTGACGCGGCGCGGCGAACACGCGACGCTCGTCGAATACGCCGACGTCGAACTCGGCTTTTTCGGCGGTTTCGGGCCCGGTTCGGAGCCGGTCGGCGCTTACGAGCGTTCGTTCGACGCGTTTTGCCGAATGCGCCGCGCCGTCGAGTCGAACGGGTTTTTGACGCCGCAAATCTTCCGCACTTGGATTTATCAGGGCGACATCGTTCTCGAAGAGGGCGAAACGCAGCGGTACAAGGAGCTGAACCGCGCTCGTTCCGATTTCTTTTACGGAATTCGGTTTTTGGAGCGTTATTTGCCGAAAAACGTTCCGCTCGGGGCGATTTACCCGGCTTCGACCGGCATCGGCGGGGACGACGTCGACGTCGCGATCAGTTGCCAAGCGATCAAAACGGAGCGGTCGGACGCCGTCGTCGTTCCGTTGGAGAACCCGAATCAGACGCCGGCGTTCGATTACGCCGAATTTTACTCCCCGAAGAGTCCGAAATTTTCGCGCGCGGCGGCGGTTTGCTTCAACGGGCGCTGCGCCGTTTACGTCTCCGGAACGGCGAGCATCGTCGACCAACGCACCGTTCACGTCGGCGACCCGGGCGCCCAAGCGGAGCAAACGCTCGACAATATCGCCGCGCTGATCGCCGGGTCGAACCTCGAGAAGCACGGGATCGCCGGTTTCGACGCCGATTTGAGCGACTTGGCCGTCGCGCGGGTTTACGTCAAGCGACCGGAATATTTCGACGCGATTCGCGCCGTTTGCGAAAAGCGGCTCGGCTCGGTTCCGACGATTTACACCTTCGCCGACGTTTGCCGCGACGACCTGCTCGTCGAGATCGAAGGAATCGTCGCTTGCAATCCGACGAAATGACGCTCGAAACGCTCGCTCGGCGTTAAGTGGGGCGGAATACGTAAAATGGCGAAACGTCGGAAGCGGCGTTTTTAACGAACGAACGGCGCGTTCCGCGTTTTGACGGGGCGCGTCGACTTCGCGTTTCTTGTCGTTTTATTAATATGAGGGCGAGCAATCCGACGAGCGGCGGTCGAGACGGCGCGACGGCGGCGATTTAGATAAGTTGGCGAAAACAGAGAAAACGGGAAGGACGCGAATATGGGAAAAACGAAAACGAACGGGCAAACGACGAAGTTTCGCGACGAGAAAACGGCGGCGTTTTATCGAGCGGTCGCCGAATTTTTGCCGCCGGAGCGTCTCTTTACCGACGCGCTCCGAACGCTCGCTTGGGGAACCGACGCCGGATTTTATCGCCAAATTCCCCAAATTGTCGTTTTTCCCAAGAATGAAGAGGAAGCGGCCCGGATTTTGCGCGAAGCCGACCGCGCCGACGTCGCCGTTACCTTTCGAGCGTCCGGGACGAGCCTTTCCGGGCAAGCGTCGACGCGTTCCGTCCTGATGGTCTTGGGCCAATTTTGGGAAGGGTGCAAAATCCGCTCCGGCGGCGCCGAAATCGCGGTTCAACCGGGCCTTCTCGGGGGGCGGCTCAACCAAATTTTGGCGAAATACGGGCGCAAATTTTCCCCCGACCCGGCGTCGGTCAACGCGGCGCGCGTCGGCGGAATCGTCGGGAACAACGCGTCCGGGATGAATTGCGGGACGCGCGCGAACAGCGACAAAGTGTTGAAAAGCGCGCGGTTAATTTTCGCCGACGGAACCCTTCTCGACGTCGGCGACGAAGCGAGCCGCGCCGAGTTCGCCCGCAAAAAGCCGGAGTTCTTGAAGCGGTTGGCGGAGATTCAAGCGGAGGTTCGCGCCGACGCCGAGTTGACCGCGCGCATCGAGCGGAAATATCGAATCAAAAACGTTACCGGGTTGAATTTGCGACCGTTAATCGCGTTCGACGACCCGTTCGAAACGATCGCGCATCTCTTGGTCGGCGCCGAAGGAACGCTCGCGCTCTTGACCGAAGCGACCTTCGCGACCGAAAAAATCCCGGCCCGTTGCGCTAGCGCGATGCTCTTTACCGAAACGCTCGGCGACGCTTGCCGGGCGGTGCAAATCTTGAAAAAGACGCCGGTCGTCAGCGCGGAACTCTTCGACCGCAAAGCGCTCCGCTCGGTCGAGGGCGGGGCGAGCGTTCCGGAGTTCGTCCCGTCGCTCGGGCCGGACGCGACCGCCGTTTTGCTCGAAACGAAAGCGGAGACGGCGGAAACGTTGGCGGCGCAAATCGCCGAAATTAAGGGCGCGCTCGCCGATTTTCCGCTCCTTTTCCCGCTTGAATTTACCGAAGACCCGGCGGTTTTCGGGCCTTGGTGGGCGATGCGCTCCGGAATTTTCCCGTCGGTCGGCGGAATGCGCGAACCCGGAACGACCGCGCTCATCGAGGACGTCGCGTTCCCGCTCGACGTTTTGCCCGAAGCGACCGTCGAACTGCAACGGCTGATCGACAAATACGGGTACCGCGACGGCGTCATTTACGGACACGCGCTCGAAGGGAACTTCCACTTCGTCCTGAATCAGCGGTTCGACTCCGACGCCGAAGTCGCGCGGTACAAAGGGTTAATGCTCGAAGTCGTCGAACTCGTCGTCGACCGTTTCGACGGTTCGCTCAAA
The DNA here is from genome assembly GCA_017435375.1 of Thermoguttaceae bacterium. Classification (GTDB taxonomy): domain Bacteria; phylum Planctomycetota; class Planctomycetia; order Pirellulales; family Thermoguttaceae; genus RUG369. The sequence goes on along the minus strand of JAFSFF010000402.1, from coordinate 5,906 downwards.
GCGGAACACGGAACCGGGCGGAATATGGCGCCGTTCGTCGAGCGCGAATGGGGCGCCAAGGCGTTCGCGACGATGCGGGCGGTTAAGGAGCTGTTCGACCCGAAAAATATGTTGAATCCCGGCGTTATTTTCAACGACGACCCGAACTGTTTCGTCAGCGACTTCAAACCCCTCCCGACGACGAGTCCGACGGTCGACAAGTGCATCGAATGCGGCTTTTGCGAACCGAACTGCCTTACTTGCGGCTTGACGTTGTCGTCGCGACAGCGCGTCGTCGTTCGGCGGGAAATCTCGCGGCTCGAACGGGACGGCTCCGACCCGGCGCGCTTGGCGGAGTTGAAGCGGGAATACGCGATTCCGGGGCTCGCGACCTGCGCCGGGGACGGGCTCTGCTCGACGTCTTGCCCGATGAAGATCAACGTCGGCGAACTGACGCACGAACTGCGGGCGGAAAACGCGCCCCCGGGAAGCCTCCCTTGGAAACTCGGCGACTTGACGGCGCAACGGCTCGCGACGATTAAGTCGGGGTTGCGGCCGGTCTTGCGGTTGGCGCGGGTCGGTCGGGCGGTTCTCGGCGAACGCGGAACGACGGCGGTCGGGCGGACGTTGCACCGCGTCGGGTTCCCGCTTTGGACGCCGGCGCTTCCGAAACCGTTCAAAATCAAACGGCGACGCTTCCCGAACGTCGAGTTCGTCGCGCCGGTTAAAGGCGGGAAAAACGGGGAAAACGGAAAAATCGGGGAAGTTGGGCAAAACGGCGAAACCGGCAAGACGGCGAACGTCGAGCGGCGCGAACCGTCGGCGTCGCCGGGGAAAATCGTTTATTTCCCGAGTTGCATCAACCAAACGATGGGCGCGTCCGGCGCCGAACGCCCGCTCGTCGAAGCGACGGTCGCGCTGTTGGAGAAGGCCGGTTTTACGGTCGTCTTCCCGCCGGGATACGAAAACCTTTGTTGCGGAACGATTTGGGAAAGCAAGGGAATGCCGGACGTCGCCGACCGCAAGACGGCGGAGCTGGAAGAGGCGCTCTTCGTCGCGTCGAACGGCGGCGAATACCCGATTCTTTGCGACCAATCGCCCTGTTTGCTCCGAATGAAGGAAAAAATGACGCGGCTGCGCTTGTTCGAACCGATCGAGCTGATCGAAACGTTCCTCGTCGACCGCCTCGACTTTAAGCCGATCGACGAGCCGATCGCGATTCACGCGACCTGTTCGTCGCGGAAAATGGGCTTGCTCCCGCTCCTTGTGAAGCTCGCCAACCGTTGCGCGACCGACGTTTTGCTTCCGGAGGAGGTCGGCTGTTGCGGGTTCGCCGGGGACAAGGGCTTCATTATGCCGGAGGTGAACGAGTTCGCGTTGCGCAAGTTGGAGCCGCAACTGAAGCGCCGCGCCGTCGTCGCCGGTTACTCGACGAGCCGCACCTGCGAAATCGGCTTGACGACGAACGGCGGCGTCCCGTATTCGTCGATCGTTTACCTCGTCGACCGCGTTACGACGCCGAAAAAATAACGCGCCGTCGAATTTTTTCCGTTGAGCGACGTAAAATAGCGGCGACAAAAGAAAGGATTGGCTCAATGCAAACGCAAACGACGCTTACCCCGCTCGGCGAAGGCGACCGTTTCGCCCTCGTTCTCGACCGCTCGACGCTCGACGCGTTGGCCGTCGCCCCGAACGCGACGCTCGACCGCGACCGCGCGGTTCCGGGTTCGCGCTACCGCGCGCGGCGGGCTTCACCGCTCCCGTTGGTCGCTCCTTAACTCGCTCAACTTCGTTTAATTAAAACGCATTTCGGTTTTTACGCCGCTCGCGACGTTCGGCGGCGAATACCTTTGTCGCGATCTTTGCGAGTTCGCGGCGGCGTATCTTTTCTCGCTCGCGAAAGATCGCCCGTTTATCGACGGCAACAAACGAACCGCGACCGCCGCCGCGCTCGTTTTTTTGCGCTGGAACGGTTTCGACGTCGCGCCGGGCCCGGAGTTGACGCGAACCGTTTTGGGCGTCGTCGAGAACCAAATCGACAAAACGGAACTCGCCGCGTTTCTGCGTTCGTCGCTAACGCCGCTTGACGCTTGACGATAAACGCGGAGCGCGGCGGTTATTTCGCGCCGTCGGTTTGCGCGAACTCTTTTAGGCGGCGGTAGAGCGTTCGCTCGCCGAGGCCGAGGATTTTCGCCGTCTCCTCGCGATTCCCGCCGGTCGAGCGGAGCGTCTCTTGAATGAAAACGCGCTCCAACTCCTCCAACGAAACGCCGACCAACGACTTCAACGAACGCGACGAGTCGAGCGGGCCCGACGGCGACGCCGACGAAACGACCGGAATCCGCGGCGCGCCGGGGAATTCCGCGCCGTCGAATCGCGAAAAGGGGGGCGAAACAACCGCCGAGTCGACGCTCGACGGAGAAACGGTCGAACTTCGAGCGTCCGAGAACGAAACGTCCAACGTCGGCGGCTCCGACGTTTGCTCCGGCGTCGGAAGCGCGAGCGGAACGAGCGGCGCGTTTGCGTTCGGCGTCGCGTCGAGAATTTCGTCCGGCAAATCGTCGACGTCGATCAAGCCGTCGAAATCGACGACGACGACGCTTTCCGCGACGTTGCGCAATTCTCGCACGTTGCCGGGCCAATCGTACAGAAACAGCTTGCGCCGCGCCGCCTGCGTAACGCCCTTGATCGACTTGCCGTATTTCTTCGCGAAAATCTTCATAAAATGGTCGAGCAGCATCGGAACGTCGCCCGCGCGCTCTTTTAAATTAGGCAGTTTAAGCGTTACGACTTTCAAACGGTGGTACAAGTCGGCGCGGAAAAAGCCCTTTTCGACCGCCTCTTCCAGTTTGCGGTTCGTCGCGGAAACAAGGCGGACGTTTGTTTTGATCGTTTTGTTCGAACCGACCGGGGTAATCTCGCGGTTTTCTAAGACGCGCAACAGCTTGACTTGCGTCGACGGCGACATATCGCCGACTTCGTCGAGGAAGATCGTTCCGCCGTTCGCGTACTCGAATTTCCCGACGCGGTCGCTCGTCGCGTCGGTGAACGCGCCCTTGACGTGTCCGAAAAGTTCGCTTTCGAGGAGGTGTTCGCTTAGCGCGGCGCAGTTGAGCGCGACAAACGGCTTGTTTTTGCGCGGACTGTTTTGGTGCAGCGCCTGCGCGAACAACTCTTTGCCGGTTCCGGTTTCGCCGAGGATAAGAACCGTCGCGTCGGTCGGCGCGATCCGTTTGAGGCGTTCGATCGTTTTCAACATCGCCGGAGAGGCGCCGACGACGCCGTCGAACCCGAATTTTTCGTCGAGACGCTCTTTCAAGCGGCGGTTGACTCGGCGCAGGCGCGTCGCGTCCCCCGCTTTTTGCACGATCGCGCGAAGACGCTTTAAGTCGAGCGGTTTTTGGAGGTAGTTGAACGCGCCCTCGAGCATCGCCTCGACCGCCGTTTCGACGCCGTTAAACGCCGTCATTAAAACGACTTCCGTTTCCGGACGCTCTTGCTTGGTCGCGCGCAACACTTCGAGACCGGCGTCGTTCGTTTCGAGCATTAAGTCGGTAACGACGACGTCGAAGGCGCGACGTTTGATTTCGTCGAGCGCCTCGCGTTGTGAATGAACGACGACGCATACGGCGTTGACCTTTTCCAACGACGCCGCGACGACTTCCGCGTGCGCCGGTTCGTCGTCGACGACCAAAACTTCCAACGGCTCTTCCGGCGCCGCGAGCGCCGCGCTTCCTTCGCTTGACTTCAACAATGAAAAAACCTCCCCGATAAAAAGTCGACGACGCGGAACGGTCGGGCGAACCGCCGCGTTTCCGTCGTTATTTTTAAGTGTAACGCGCTTTCGAATCTCGGCAAGGCGTCGCGGCGCCAAGAAACGCATTTTTCCCGACCGGCGGCGTAAAAATTGGTCGCGCGAGCGGACGAGAGAATATTTTCGGCGCTTTAGCTAAATTTTGAGAAAAATATTAAGAAAATTTGTTCCTCCCCTAGACGCCGCGTCGACTTTTGACTATATATAATTAATAAATAAGTTAACGGGAGCGGCGTTTTACGCGGAGCGGTTGGCCGCTTCGCCTCCCGTCGAACGCGTCGGCGCCGTCGCGAACGGACGTTTCCCAAGGATTGATTTGGGAGAACGAAATTCCGGATAAGCGATAAAAAACGGCGCGACGCGTTTTCCTCGATTCGCTGAAAGGAGCGTTTTTTCCGTTCGATATGGGCGTTTTTCTAGCCAGTTTTCTAACCGCGTTGTGCGTTTCGGCGCTGTGTTCGTTAGCCGAGTCTGTTTTGTTGAGTCTTTCGACGGCGCAAATCGCCGAGATTAAGGAGAAAAATCGTCGCGTCGGCGAAATTTGGGAGACGTTCAAGAAGAACGTCGAGGCGCCGATCACGTCGATCTTGGCCGTCAACACCGCCGCGCATACGATCGGCGCGTCGCTCGCCGGGGCCGCGTTCGCGAAAGAGTTCGGCGATTCGAAACTTTGGATTTTCTCGGTAATTTTCACTTTCTTGATGTTGCAGTACACCGAGATTTTGCCGAAAACGCTCGGCGTGCGGTATAACAAACGTTTTGCGTTTTGGGTCGCGCGTCCGCTTTGGTTCGCGACGAAGTTCGGGGCGCCGATCATCCGCTTCATTCGCCTTTGCAACAAACCGTTCGAACCGCGCGGCGGCGCCGGGGACGCGCTCAGTTCGATTCAAGAACTGCGCGTCTTGACGACCGTCGCCGAAGATTCGAAGCAAATCGACGAAGAACAAGCGGACGTGATTCTCGAAACGCTCGACTTGAATAAAACGACCGTGCGCGAGATTATGACGCCGATCGACGAAGCGAAAACGCTCGACGCCGAGCTGACGCTTGAGGAGGCGATGAAGAAGGCGATCGAAGACGGGCATACGCGTTTCCCGATCGCGGACGCGCAAGGTCGCGTCGAAAGATACGTCAACTTTAAGGAAATTGCGCGCGGCGTCGCGAGAAAACAGTTAAACGGGGAAGTGTTTGCGACGGACGGCGGCTCCGAGATCGACAAAATCGCTCGCGAGTTGCTCGTCGTTTCGCCGGACGCCGTCGCGTCCGAGATGATGCAATATTTCGTCGACGAAAGTCAACATATCGCCGTCGTTCGCGACGAAGCGACCGGCGAAAACGTTGGAATTTTAACCCTTGAAGACATCGTCGAAGAAATGCTCGGCGAAATTAAGGACGAGTTCGACTCGCATAATCGCATCGACGCGACGACCGACGCGCTGCTTTGCGGCGGCGGTTGCGAACTCGCGGACGTCGTTAAAGAAATTGAAGAGAAGTTCCCGGGACGTTGCGCCGAGGCGGTCGCGGCGTTGAAGAAATTCGACGCGACCGCGACGGACGAATCCGCCGTCGGTTGGGAAACGCGGCGCTTGAACGCTTGGTTCCGGTCGCAGTTGCCGAAAACGCAAAAGAAAGTTTTGCGCGTTTCGAGCGTCGCGCTCGGCGACCTGCGAATCGACGCGCACAACGTGCAGTACGGCCAGTTGAAAGAAGCGATTATTCGTCTTCGAGACGGCGCCGAAAAATAACGGCGCGGGCTCGAACGTCGAAAGACGAAAATTTTTAAAAGACGACGTTAAAAGTCGTTAAAGCGGAGAAACGGCGGCGCGTTCCCGATCGGCGGGGGCGCGCCGCTTGCTTTTTGGCGAAGTTGGGTATAATGAAGGGAGATTGCGGATTGAAGAAAACGTTAAAAGAGGCAAAAGACGTAAAATGGATTGGACGTATTGGGGGACGCTCTGCGCGGTCGCGCCGCTGATCGGGTTGATCGGGATGTATTCCGGCGGTTTTTGGGGCGTCGGGTGCGGTTGGCTGGTCGTGCCGACGATGTTGATTTTCGGCTTCACTCCGATGGAGGCGGCCGGCGTCGGGTTGTTGCAGATGGCGCCGTCGATGG
>JAFSFF010000401.1 GCA_017435375.1 Thermoguttaceae bacterium | reverse complement strand
GCCGCCGCGAAAAAGGCCGCCGAAGAAAAAGCCGCCGCCGAGAAAGCCGCCGCGGAGAAAGCCGCCGCCGAAAAGGCCGCCGCGGAAGCCGCCGCCAAGAAAGCCGCGGAAGAAAAAGCCGCCGCCGAAAAGGCCGCCGCCGAGAAAGCCGCCGCCGAAAAGGCCGCCGCGGAAAAAGCCGCCGCCGAAAAGGCCGCCGCAGAAGCCGCCGCGAAAGCCGCCGCCGCGAAAGCGGACGCGGAAAAAGCCGCGAAAGCCGCCGAAGAAGCGCGTCGTTTCGCCGTCGGAGACTCCGGCGTCTACATGTCCGTCGTCCCGACGAAAAAGTTTTCCGTCTACACGGCGCAATCGCTCCTGCTGGCGAACGTTCCGGGCGTCGACGTTACGATCGACTCCACCACGCCGTCGCTGATTATTTACGGTTCGAAAACGAACGTCGAAGCGGCGATCGAATTGATCAACCGCTTGGAAAGCAACCTCGACGTCGTCCTTGAAATCGTCGACGTCGCGAAAGAGCTTCCGGCGGAAGTCGTTACGGCGCTCCCGCGTCTCGAGCCCCGCGTTACGGCGACTTACGACCGAACGAACAAACGGTTCCTCCTTTACGGTCGTCCGGCGGACGTCGCGCGCTTGAAGGCGTATCTCGCGCAAATTCAAACGGCGACGACCGACGAAGTCGACGGCGTTTACTACCTCGACGTCGAACGCAACGTTCCGGGCGAACTCCAAGACTACGCTCGCAAAGCGGTTCCGGGCGCGGAAATCACGTTCGATTCCGCCTCCCGTCGCTTCACGATTATCGGGACGCCGACGGAACAGCTCGCCGCGACGAAAATTCTCGTCGACGCGGTCGCGAACCTCCCGGCGGAAGACGAAACGCGCTACTACCGCTTCGAAACGCAAGTTCCGGAACGGATGATCGATATGCTCCGCGAACGCGTCAAGGGCGTTAAAGAAATCGCTCGCGACGACAACAATTCCGCCGTTTTGCGCGTCGTCGCGAAACCGTTCCAACACGAAGAGTTCGCCGCCGCGATCGAAAAAGTCAAAGCCGAATACCCGTTCGCCGACGAAAACACGTTCGTTTCGTACCCGATTACGGACGAAGTTCGCGCTCGCTTCGACCAAGTTCGCGACGATTTCGTCAAAACGAACGGTTCGATTCGAATTTTGAACGACGACAATACCGACGTTATGTCCGTTTGGGCGCTTCCGTCGCAACACGCCGCGTTGAAAAAGCTCCTCGGCGAACTCGGCTCGCTCGAAGACCCGGTCAAGCCGACCGCCGCGCTTTATCGTCCGAAGCACGTCGACGCCGCGACGCTCGTCGCGTTGTTAAAAGACCTGCATAAAGACGTTACGGTTACGAACGACACGGTTAACCGCCGCCTCACGATGCGCGGCAAACCCGCCGACCTCGAAGAAGCGAAAGCGACCTTGGCCGCGATCGACGTCAAGAACGAAGACGGTCTCGTCCGCACGTACAAGTCGTATCCGATCAAAGGTTTTTACAACTACGACGGCGTCGGCAACTACTACTCGCCGACGTATTACCTCCGCGAACTGACGGCGCTCGTCCCGGCCGCGAAGGTTACGTACGACTATTACAACCAAGCGCTCGTCGTTTGGGGCACGGAAGAAGAACACGCGCTCATTCAAGAAGCCGTCTCGAACCTGATGAAAAAAGACGGGCTCGACAACCGTATGTCGCGTTGGCAAGTGCGCCGCGCGGCGTACTCGACCCTTCTTTCGTCGATTCGCTCGACCGTCCCGGGCGCGACCGTTACCTACGAATCGGCGTCGAAGTCGATCATTATCAGCGCGAAGAATAAGGAAACGCTCGACGAAGTTCGCGAACTTCTCGAACTCCTCGACCCCGAGGAAGTTTCCGACTTCGACCCGATTTTGAGCTACTACGACGTCGGCGCGAACCCGACCGACGACCTCGTCGACGCGCTCGAAGAACTCGTTCCGAACGCGGCCCGCGTCGAAATCGACGAAAAAAACAAGCAGCTCCTCGTCATCGCGAAACCGGCGGAGCATAAAATCGTCGCCGCGAACGTCGCGAACCTCGCGAAAACCTACGGCTCGTCCGACAAGCGAATGGTTCCCTACCCGGTCTACGGGATGGAAATCGACGCGCTCGTCGACTCGCTGACCGAAGCCTACCCGACCGCGACCGTCGAAGCCGACGAACGCGGCGGTCGCGTCATCGTTCGCGCCACGCTCGACGATCACGTTAAAATTTCGGAAGAAATTGAAAAAATCAACGCGTCGGAAGTCGACGCCGACAATCCGGACGCCGCGTTCGTCCCGGGCCCGCGCGTCTCCGTTTACACGGTCAAAACGCCGCAAATCGCGACGCAACTTCGCGGCGTCGTCGCGCAACTCTTCCCGAGCGCGGAAGTTTTCGCCGGAAACGGTTACGGCGGTTGGGGCGGCGGCGGAGCGACCGAGCAAAAAATCGTCGTTCTCGCGAACGGTCGCGAACAAAAAATGATCGCGAACGTCGTCGAAGAGCTGGACGCGCCCGGCGAAGACGCGAAACTTGAATTCGCCGTTTATCCGTTCGGAAACGTCGCGCCGGAAACGGTCGAATCGCTCGTCGAAAACTTGATTCCGACCGCCGTTTACGTTCCGGCTCCGGTCGGAACGGCGGCGACGGCTAACTTCCGCATGTCGCGTCAAAATCGCTCGCCTTGGATGCGCCGCGGCGGCGCGAACGGCGAAGCGCAACCGTTCTACCGCGTCGACCCGACCGACAAGACCCTCGCGCTCTTCGCCAACGCGGAAGACCACGAAGCGGTTAAAGACGCCGTCGGCAAGCTCGCGACGTTGGCCGGCGACGAAGCGAAGGTTACGTCGAAGGTGCAACGCCTCGAACACCCGCTCGCGTACTCCCTCCTTCCCGCGTTCGCGCAAGTTTTTCCGGCGCTCACCGCGACGCCGACAAGCGGTTACGAACTAATCATTTACGGTCCGGAGGCGGAACTCGCCAAAACCGACTCGTTCTTCGAAGGCCTTAAAGAACGCGCCGGTTCGATGAAGGTGATCACGCTTCCCCCCGACAGCCGTTGCCAACGCGCCGACGTGCTTCCCCTCCTTCGTATGAACTTCAGCTCGAACGGACTTATCTTCACGCCGGGCGCGAAAACCGACCAACTGCTCGTTTGGGGGCCGGGTTCGCTCCACGAAACCGTCGAAAAGTTCGTCGCCGAAATTTGCCAAACGTCGAACGAAACGACGTATAAAACGCTTCCGGTCGTCCACACGACCGTTCCGTCCGCCGTCGCGTTCCTTGCCAAAGTTTGCCCGAACGCCGAAATCACGCCGGACGCCGCGAAGCGTCAAATCGTCGTTTACGGTTCGCCGCTCCAACTCGAAGCGGTTGAAAAAGCGTTGAAAGCGTTCGACATTCCGACCGACCCGTCGGTCGAACGCGTCGTCCGCGGTTACACTTGGCCTTACGCCGGCTCGTTCTGGAAGACTTACGCCGAAGTTTCCGCGACGTTCCCGGCGCCGCAAGCGACGATTACCTACGCTTCCGATATGTCGGAAATCGTCGTCGCCGCTCCGGAAGAAGTGCAAGCGCAAGCCGCCGCTTACATCGAAGCGCGCCGCGCCGAAGCCGCGAAAAGAGGCCCGTCCCTTAAGGCTTACTACCTGACCCGCGTCAACTTCACGAAGCTCGTCCAAATCGTCCCGTCGGTCCTTCCGGGCGTCGCGATTTACCCGGGCAAGGGCTCGAACGAAGTTTTCGTCGTCGCGAACGAAACCAACCACGAAAAATTCCTCGAAACGTTGACGCGCCTCGAAACGGTTCCGGAAGGCGCCGACGTCGACGGTATCGAACCGAAAATTTACCAAGTTAGCGCGCAAGGCGCCGCGACGGCCATCGGCCTGTTGACGCCGCAAATCCCGGGCGCCGTTATGTACCCGCTTAGCGGTTCGCGCCTCGTCGTTTGGGGCTCCGTTTCCGACCACGAACGCGTCGCGAAGGCGCTCGAAGTCGTCGGCGAAGCGTTCCCGAACGTTACGCTGAAAAAATACCCGCTCGTTCACCTCCGCTACGCCGACGTTATCGGCTTCATGACGACGCGTTTCCCGGTCGGCGAAGCGTATTTTTACGCCTCGAGCGACGGTTCGCTGATGTGCCAAGCGGCGGAAGTCGTTCAAGCGCAAGTCGTCGAACTCCTCGCGTCGCTCGACGTCGAAGACGGCGCCGAATCGAAAGCGGTTCCGCGCGCTTACGACATTAGCGATATTCCGGTCGCGTCGCACGTTTACGTCGCGCAAGCGTTGACCCGTATGGCGCCGGAAGCGATTCAACTTCCGACGTCGACGCCCGGTTTCCTCGTCGTTTCGGCTCGCCCGTCGGTTCACGAGAAGATCGCGGAACTCGTCGCCGAGATGTTGAAAGAGCGTCCGAACGCAAACAAAACGCTCGTCGCCTACACGCTGCGTCGTATGACGCTCGCGCAACTGAGCGCGATGATTTTGCCGATTTACCCGAACGTGAAAATCGGCGTCGGAACGCTTCCGAACCAAGTCGTTATCCTCGCGAAAGCGGACGAACACGAAAAAATCGCGTCGATTCTCGAGCAACTCGAGAACTCCGGCGACGGCCAATCGACCGTTATTTACAAACTGCAACACGCGGTTCCGGCGCAAGCGCGCCTCGCGATTCTCGCGGTTTACCCGACCGCGACGATCGTCGCCGACCCGTTGGCCGGCTCGCTGACCGTCAAAACCTACCCCGACGAACAAGCGAATATCGCCGAAATGATCAAGGCGCTCGACGGCGAGTTCACGACGGAAGTTTACCGCCTGCAATACGCGACGCCGTCGGTCGCCCGCGCTTCGGTTCTCGCGGTTTTCCCGACCGCGACGGTTATCCCGGACGTCGTCGGCAAAACGCTGACCGTCAAAACGCGTCCCGAAGACCAACCGAAAATCGCCGAGTTCATCAAAGAAATCGACAATACCGAAGACGGTCTCGAAACGCAAGTTTACCGCCTGAAATACGCGATTCCGTCGACCGCTCGCGCGGCGATTATCGCGGCCTACCCGACCGCGACGATCATCGCCAACCCGCCGAGCGCGTCGCTCCTTACGTCGTCGGTCGCCCGCACGCTGACCGTCAAGACCGTCCCCGGCGACCAACCGAAAATCGCCGCGATGATCGAAACGCTCGACGTCGGCGACGACGGAACGACCGCTCGCGTCTACCGCGTCAAGAACTCGCAACAAGACGTCGTTCGCCGCGCGATTTTGCAAATGTACCCGCAAGCCGTCATCACGCTCGACGCTTACTCGCGTTCGCTCTTGGTCAAGGCTTACGAAAGCGACCACGCGAAAATCGCGCAACTCGTTCAAGAAATGGACGAACGCGACCCGGAACGGAACACGTCGTTCAAGATTTTCAACGTCGGCTCGCTCGACTTTAACCGTTTGCTTCGCCCGCTGAACAACTTTTACGGAAACGACGTCGCGTTCCGCGCGTACTTCGACGACGACCAAAAGAACCTCATCGTTCGCGGGACGGCCGAGCAACACGCGACGGTCGCGCAGTTGATCGAAGAGGCGCGCAACGGCGGCCTCGCCGACCCGGAATCGTATATGCAGTCGTACACGATCAAAAACTCGTCGGTTACGACGTCGCTTTACTCGATTTTCTACGAGCAAGGGCGCGACGTCAATATGTACCGCGACTATACGACCGGCAAGCTGATCGTCGTCGGACGTCCGGAAGAACATCAAATGGTTCTCGACGTTCTTAACGTTCTCGAACCTGAAGAAGAAAAAACGGAACTCGCGATTTTCGATCTGCTTTACGTCGATTCGGCGACCGCGCAACAAGCGTTCGCGATGATCGAAACGGAAGGCGCCTACCACGACGTCCGTTACGACGCGAACACGAACCGCTTGTTCGCTCGCTCGACGCCGGCGTTGCTCGAAAAAATGCGTCAAACGTTGATTCAAATGGGCGAAAAAGGCCTCGAAAAGATGAAGCCGTTCGTCGACCCGAACGACCGTTCCGGCTCTTCGTCGAAAGAACGCCGAGTTTACCTCCGCGAACGCGCCGAAAAAGCCGCCGCGCCGTCCGACGAACGCATCGACCTCAAAAACTTGAAGCCGATCGAAAGCGCCGCCGACGCCGCGCAAACGGTCGAGCCGACCCCGGCGCCGGAAGCCGCTCCGGCTCAACCGGTCGAAGCCCCGAAACCGGCTCCGGAAGCCGCTCCGGCTCAACCGGTCGAAGCCCCGAAACCGGCTCCGGAAGCCGCTCCGGCGAAACCGGTCGAAACGCCGAAACCGGCTCCGGAAGCCGCTCCGGCGAAACCGGTCGAAACGCCGAAACCGACGGTCGAACCGAGCGTTAAAGTCGAAGCGACGCCCGCCGGTCGCGTCGTTACGATTCAAGGCGCGGACGCCGCGAAAGTCGTCGGCGAAGCGGTCAAGAGTTGGACGCGCGAAAACCAAGTGAAGGTTCTCGTCGGCGACGGCGGTATCGTTCAAGAGAAACCGGCGGTCGCTCCGACGCAACCGACTCCGGCTCCGGAAGCCGCTTCGGCGCAACCGGTCGAACCGACGGCGGAAGAAAAAGCCGCCGCCGAGAAAGCCGCCGCCGAAAAAGCCGCCGCCGAAAAAGCCGCCGCCGAAAAGGCCGCCGCCGAAAAGGCCGCCGCCGAAAAGGCCGCCGCTGAAAAAGCCGCCGCGCAACCGGCGGCTCCGGCCCCCGCTCCGGCGGAAGCCCCGAAATCGGCCCCGGCCCCGGAAAAACCGGTCGAAACCGCTCCGGCGCAACCCGCGCCGGCGGCGGAAACCGCTCCGAAAACCGCGTCGGTCGTTTCCTCCCTTTTTTTTTCGGCTAGCCGCGCGCTCCTGAAAGGCGCCGCGTTCGGCGCGCTCGTCGTCGACGGCAACGCGAACGTCGAAACGGAAAACGCGCCGGAAACGGAAACGACTTCGCAATCGGTTCCGGAAAACGCCGTCGCGACCGACGTTCCGGGCGTCTACGTCGTCGTCAATCCGAACGGCACAGCGACGCTCTATTCGAGCGACGAAGAAGCGCTCGACGAATTTCAACGTCGCTTGACCGCCGTCGTCGACGAAATGAAAACGACGGCGCAACCGGAAACCGCTCCGGCGCAAACGGTCGAAACGCCCGTCGTCGCGACCGAAAACGTCGACGCGGCCCCGGTCGCCGCCGTCGAAGAAAAAACGGAAGAAGACGCGCCGAAAGTCGACGACCCCGCCGACCCGCGCTCCCTCGGTTATCTGTCGTATATGACGCCGGAAAACCGCGAAAAAGCCCGCGAACGCGTTTTGATGGAAAGTCGAAACTACACGGTGTACCGCGTCGAAAACGTCGGCGTCCAACAACTGTTGCCGCGTCTGCAGTCGTATATGGCCGACCGCGTCCAAAACGCGTCGCCGTATTACTACTACCAATCGTCCGGCGTCAGCATCACCAATATGCAACAAAGCGTCCAGCTTTCGTTCCAACCGGACGCGGCGCTCAACACGATCGCCGTTTACGGTTCCAAAGCCGACCGCGACGTCGCCGGGGCGCTCATCGTTCATCTCGACTCCGTCGATCTGTTCCCGCAACCGATCACGAAGCCGCACAAGATTAAAGTCGCCAACACGTCGCCGACGCGAATGGCGCAACAAGTGCTGAACGCGTTTTCGCGCAAGTTCCAAACGACGTTGATGCCGGGCAACCAGTCGCCGCGCATTTTCCCGAACGTAACGACCGGCAACCTCGAAGTTTACGCGCCGGAAAACTTGGCGAAGGAAATCGAAGAATACGTCAAGGAAGTCGACCGCGAAATCCTCGAGGAAAATATCCGCAAGGTGCGCGTCGTCGAACTCAAGTCGATGAACTCGACCGTCCTGACGCAATACCTGCAAAATTTGCGCTCGCGCCAAACCGCCGCGACGATGCTGTCGACGCCTTACGTCGGTTCGACGACGCCCTTTATGCCGCGCCAAAACTTCGGACGCGGCGCGATGGGGCGTTATCCCGCGATGGGCGGATACGGCGGGTACGGCGGCTATCCCGGAACGATGGGCGGATACGGCGGTTATCCCGGAGCGGGGGGCCCCGGCGTTTACCCGCGCAACCGCGGTTTTTAATCGCTTAACCGATTAACCGTTCATTTTAGCCGTTTACGTTTCCGAAACGCGCCGTTCGGTCGACAAAATCCGCTCTCCGGAGTTCGATTTTCCGCCCGAGCGGCGCTTTCGTCGTTTGCTCCGTTTTGTCCGTTTTTTCCTTCCTTTTTTACGCTAGAAAGAGAGCCTTCGCCGATGCGTCATAAACCTTACGACGTTTCCGATTTCGGTCGGAATCCGCTGATGTTTTATTACGAAGTTACCCGCGCTTGCGATCTCGTTTGCAAACACTGCCGCGCGTCGGCGCAAGAGTCGGCGGCCCCGGACGAACTTTCGACCGAACAAGCGCTCGCGTTGATCGAAGACGTCGCCCGTTTCCCGCGCAAACCGACGATCTGCTTCACCGGCGGCGATCCGCTCAAGCGCGCCGACCTCTTCGACTTGATTCGCCGCGCGACCGATCTCGGAATCGGTTCCGCGTTAACGCCGAGCGCGACGCCGCTCGCGACGTTCGACGCGTTCCAAAAAGCGAAGGAAGCGGGCGTCTCCGCGATCGGAATCAGCCTCGACGGGCCGAATCCGGAGGTTCACGACTCGTTCCGCGGCTTCGAAGGCAGCTTCCAAAAAGCCCTCGATATGATGAAATACGCCCGCGATCTCGAGCTTCCGGTGCAGGTGAACACGTCGATCACCCGCCGCAACGCGCATTTAATCGACGAGATCGCCGACCTACT
>JAFSFF010000400.1 GCA_017435375.1 Thermoguttaceae bacterium | reverse complement strand
TCGACGGTTGCGGCGTTTTCGCGATGCAGTATTTCGGCGACGGGCGGCCCGTTTGCGTCGACGCGAAGCTCGTCGGGAAGTGGCGCGACTCGTCGCAAGGACTCGATTTCGCGCTCCTTGCCGCGTCGCGTTCGGCGCTCGACGCGTACAATCCGCCGGTCGCTCCGCTCGCGCCGCCGGAGCGGGCCCGACTCGACGCCGCGTCGCCGATTTTGTCGGTCGGCTGTCCGGAAGCCCGAGAACCGCAGGCTTGGAAGGGGCGCGTAACCGGCCAATTTGGGGAAGTTCGGCAATTCAAACCGGCGCCGCTCCAAGGTCAAAGCGGTTCCGGAATCTTGCAATTTTCGCCCGAAACCGGCGTTTACGAGACCCGGGCGCTCGTTACGTACCGAACCGACCCGAGCGCGTTGAAGGACGCCGATTTCGACGCGGCGGAGGGGGGCGCGCTCGAGTTCGCGCTCCTTTACGACGCGCTAAACGTCGGCGAACGCGGGAGTTCCGGCGGCGTTCCGGTTCCGCGTCCGCGAACGTCGGCGGGTTCGGCGGTCAATTCGGCGCGGCTTCCGTTCGTTCCTTGCGTCGCGACGACGCCGGGCGGGTTCGAAACGGCTCTTTGGCGTTCGAGCGACGCGGAGGCGAAGACGACGGCGCAAACGTCGGAAACGCCGAGCGCGGAGACGGCGACGAAGCCGCTTCTGCTTTACTTCCGTTCCGACGATTGCGCGCCTTGCCGTTCGACGACGCCCCTTGTCGAAGAGTTTGCGCGGAAGGGTTGGCCGGTTAGAATCTTGAATATCGGCGACGCGGAGGGGGGACGCGCTTGGCGGGCGTACGGGTTCCGGCTCGTTCCGGCGTTCGCGTTCGTCGAACTCGACGCTTCCGGGGAATGGTTCGCGACGCTCGACGTTTGGACGGGCGGGACCGACGCGCGGCGCCGAATCGAACGGAACTTCGCGGCGTTCAAGTCGCGAGACCCGACGCGACCGCGTCCAAGCTCGACGCGCTCGACGTCGCAAGCGCTTCCGAAGTTCGTTCCTTGCGTCGCGACGGTCGAGTTGGAGAATGCGGCGGAAACGGAAGAAAAGGAAACGCCGTCGAAAAGCGACTTAACGAACGGCGCGGAAGAGCCGGAAGAAGACGCGGCGGCGGAAGAGGGGGAGGAAACGGAAACGTCGACGTCTCCGCTTGTCGCGGAGACGGTCGCGGCGGAACCGGGGGACGGGCCGACGCTTCCGGTCGAATTGGAGGAGGCGCGACTTCCGGCGGTCGCGGTCGGCGGCGAGTTCGGGCCGGACTTCGAGCCGTCGACGGCGGCGGAGGCGCTCGAAGCGTTCGCGTCGGGTTGGTCGCCGTTTCGACCGGGCGCGGGGGGCGTTCCGGAACCGAGCGGCGACGCGGCGGGCGGCGGGTCGACCGATTCGACGGCGGGGCTGATCGGCGGCGCGATCGAGCGGGCGGCGCGGGAGAAGGTCGAAGCGTTGGCGGCGGAGCTGGAAAAAGCGGCGCGGGAGCGAATCGACGCGGTCGCCGGAGAGTTGGAGTCGGCGGCGCGAACGAAGGCGGAGGCGTTGGCGGCGGAGGTTGAGGAGGCGGCGCGAGCGAAAGTCGGCGAGTTGGAGTCGGCGGCGCGGTTGAAATTAGACGCGGCGGCGGTCGCGGTCGAAACGGCGGCGACGGCGAAACTGGAAACGGCGGTCGACGGTTTGAAGCGTCGCGCCGGAGCGGCGTTGGCGGCGGTCGGCGTTTGGGGCGCGTTCGCGGCGGGCGCGTGGTATTGGCTCGTCCGCGGCTTAGCGAAGTGTTGGGGAAGCGCGCCGAAGTATCGCCTCGTCCGCGACGACGAAGGAGCGTCGCAAGCGTCGACCGCCGGGAGCGATTGACGGACGGCGGCGGCCCGGACGAGCGGAAGAACGGAAGAGACCCGCGTCGAAAACGGCGCGGGTTTTGCGTTGGGGGCGCTATTCCCAAATTTTGCCGACGTCGTCCGCGACGCGCCGCGCGGCGATTTCGGCGTAAATTTCCGTCGTCGACGTCGACGAATGCCCGAGAACGATTCGCGCGACTTCGAGTCCGAGTTTTTCGCGAATTTCCGTCGCGGCGGCGTGTCGGAGCTGGTTCGGCGACCAAGAAGGAACGCCCGCGCGCCTCGCCGCTCTCGCGATCGCTCGACAAAGCGCGTCTTTGGTATAACGCTCCGTCGTTCGCTCGATTCGGGCCGCGACCGCTTCGGAAACGTCGCCGTTCGAATTGGCGTAACGTTCGCGAACGGCGTCGCGCGGCGAGAAAATCGGCTCGTCCGGCGTCTTATGTTCGTATTTTAAGAGCGTTTCTTGCGCTCGTTTGGCGATCGGCACGACGCGAACCTTGCCGCGATGGCGCGTCTTGTGGTCGACCGGTTTGTAGAGCCAAACGGCGCCGGAACGGTCGATTTGCCGCCAAGTTAGGTTGCGCGCCTCGCCGGGTCGCATGCCGGTGTAGCGGATCGTTTCGATCAAGTCGGCGATCGTCTGCGACGCGTTGAGGACGGTGAGGCGGACGTCGCGGTCGGGAACGGGACGCACCGGCTCCGTTTCGCGGGCGGGGGAGCGGTCGATTTCGAGCGGCTTCAGCGACCGAACGGACGCGGCGACGTCGGACGGAACGACGAGGTTTTCTTCGCCCCAGTTGAAGATTTGCTTCGTCCAGCCGATTCGGTCGTTGATCGTGTTGCGGCAAAGGTCGCGAGTCAGGAGCGCGTCGCGAAGGCGGCGGAGGCGGGCGACGTTCATTTTGCCGACGGGAAGATCGTAATAAAGTTCGAGCAAAGGCGGAACGACGATTTGCGCGAAGCGTTCGTAGGTTCCGGTCGAGCGTCCGAGTTTGCGGTAGTAAACCTGCGCCCAACGGAGGAACTGCGCGCAAAGTTCGGCGACGGTCGTTTGACGGCGTTCGAAGAGGGAGGCGTCGCCCGTTTCGAGCGTCGCGACGAATTGCAGGTACGCGGCGCGGGACTCCGGCGAGTTGTATTTTTCGGGAAAATAAATTTTTTTCCGGTTGTAATAAGAATAACCGACGTCGCGCGATTTGAAGCGACAGTACTTGGGAATATTCGACATGTCGTAATCTCCAATGTAGATACAATGTAGCTACAAACGGAAATTCGCGCGCGACCGAAAAAAGAAAACGTTCTTCTAAGTCTCTTAGGACAAAGACTTAAAAAGTGGGCGACGCAGGATTCGAACCAGCGACCTCCGCCGTGTGAAAGCGGCGCTCTAACCAACTGAGCTAGTCGCCCCCGCCCGTATAAAGAGAAACGCCGTCTTGGGAACGGCGTTCTACGGGTTTTAGGAAAACTTCAAAAAAAGAAGTTAAATTGGAGTGGAGAGTATGGGAGTCGAACCCACGACCTCAACATTGCGAACGTTGCGCTCTCCCAACTGAGCTAACTCCCCAATTTTTGTCGTTTAAGCGACCGCCAGTCGTCGGCTCGTCAACGCTTGTCGCTATCTCGGAAAGATGCGGCTTGGGTTTGCGCCTCGTTGCCCCCAACTGACAAAAATGATTTTAACCGAACTTCCAAAATTGTCAACGGGGTTTTGGAAAAATTTTTGATTTTTTTTCGCCGTTTTAAAAAATAAAGGAAAAAGAAGGCGCGCGACGTTCGACGAGTAAAACGTTAAACGTCGATATAAAAGGAGTAAGGAAGGAAAGCGCGACGTTCGTCGACGTTTGGTTTGGGGAAAGAAACGGACGCTCGCTCGGCGGGGCGGCTCGAAAAAATAGAAAAAGACGCGACGAAGAAAGAACGTCGGCGGCGCGGAGGAAACGGCGCGCGGAGGTAAAAGAGAAGAAAGCGATTTCAGGCGGCGGAAGAGTCCGAACGATTGCGGGACGAGCGGGAGAAGAGGGCGTCGGCGGAGCGGAAACGCCGCGGCGCGGTTTAAGGAACGAACGCGACGCGGCGAAAAAAAAGAGCGAGGAAATTCAACGAAGGCTAACGTGCGATTCGACCGCCGCGCGCCGGGTCGTAATCGAAGGCGATTTCGCGCGTCGAACCGTCGGCGTAGCGTATCGAGGCGCGGAACTTACCGGCGACCGAATCGTCGTTCGCGGTCGCTTCGCAAAGAACCGTCCAAGGCGCGTCGGCGGCGGAGTCGAACGGGCGAGCGCAAACTTCGACCGACTCGACGGCGCTTTCTCGACCGGCGCGGATTAAAAACTCGCGGCGCGTCGCAACGTCTTGTTTTTTATCGGTTTCCGAATTGTAAGTCGGGCGGATAACGAGGCCGGTTCCGTCCGGAAGAATCGTCGTTTCGAAAATAACGCGACCCGTTTTGTCCGGGAAGGGCGTCGTTTCTCCGCGTCCGTAAAACGTTTCGACGTCTTCGTGCAGCGACCATTGGTTGTTCTTTAAAATCAAGCCTTTAGCGTCGAGCAAATAGTGCGCGACATGCGCTCCGGCCCAACCGTCCCAAGCGAGCATAATGTGAAAGTGCGGCGGGAAGTCGCGGTGTCCGTTCGGATAGCAAGTTTCGAAACCGTAAAGGTTTAGGTGATCGACGAAACCGGGCGTCGTCGTTTCCGTCCAACCGAGTTCGCGGCAAACTTCGAGCGCGCCGATCATAAAGTTAAGCTGCGCCTTGATTTCCGCTTCCGGATAAACGCCGTCGCGGTACGGCCCGGCGCGACGCTCTTCGCGGTTGTGGAAGACGCCGAGCCGAACGGCGCCGAACGGAACTTCCGTAAAAACGCAAGTTGGAGCGGTTCGCGACGCAAGCTCGAACGAAACGCCGCGTTCCGTCTTCTCGAACTTGCCGTCGCGGGCGCCGAGAACGCGAGCGACTTCGACGCCGGGCCAAACGACTTCGACTCGCGGCGCCTTGACGTTCGCGCCGGGCGCCTCGACGGTGAAGTAAAAGCGCGTCGCGTCGACGCCGACGTGCGCCTCGCCCTCGACGATTCGCCAATCGGCGTTCTTATCTTTTTCGCTGAAAACAACTTGCGGACGTTCAAATTTGCGCGATTTGGCGGCGCTCGGCTTGACGGGCGCGCTCGGAATCAAGACGGCGCCGAAGCG
>JAFSFF010000042.1 GCA_017435375.1 Thermoguttaceae bacterium | reverse complement strand
TGGCGATTTTACATTACCAATTCGAAGCGATTCATCCGTTTTACGACGGCAACGGAAGAACCGGCAGAATCCTTAACGTTTTGTATTTAACGAACAACGAATTACTCGACGCGCCGGTTCTTTATTTAAGTCGTTATATTATTGAGAATAAAATCGAGTATTATCGGTTGATGAAAGAATTGGGCGATAATCGAGAGTGGGAAAATTGGGTTCTTTTTATTTTAGAAGCGATTGAAACCACCGCTAAGCAAACGCGGCGAACGGTAACGCGTCTTCGAGAGTTAATGCGGAAAAAAAAGGAGGAGATTCGCGCGACGTTGCCTAAGTTATATAGCCAAGACTTGATAAATCATCTTTTTAAGAATCCGTATACCAAGGTAAAAATTTACGCTAAAGACTTGGGAAAAACGGAAGCGGTGGCGCGTCAACATCTTAATGCGTTGGAAGAGAACGGTTTTTTAACGGCGAAGAAAAAAGGGACGACGAAATATTATATTAACCGAGAATTGCTCGAACTTTTAGCGGAACGCGATTGAACGATTGAAATATTGAACCCCGTCGCGACAAAACGCTTGTCGCGGCGGGGTTTTTGCGTTAAAATGGGAAACGTCGGCGGACGGGCGACGAAAATTTTTTTTCAAAATAACGGAAACTTTTCGCGAAACGCGCTCTTAAGAATAGAAAGAAAGGAAACGCGGCGCCGACGAACAACGCGACGCGAACAAGGAAAAAAGAACGAAAATGACGACCGGGCGAAAATGCCAAGTTTGCGGACTTCAACTAAAAGCCGACGATACCTTTTGCGGCGCGTGCCGAACGACCTTTTGCCCCCGTTGCAAGCGAGCGGTCGACGCGGACGGCGGGCTCTTTTGCGCCGTCTGCGGAGCGTCGTTGAAGGCGACGCGCAAAACGGAGAGTCAAAAACGCGCCGAAGAACGAGCGAAAAATTGGCGCGCCGGGAAATACGAAGACGCGTTCGAACCGTCGGAGTTCATCCCGACGGACGAGGACGACGCGCGGTATTGGGCTTGGGCTCAAATCGCGAATTTTCAAGGACGCGGAAGCGGAATCGGCTTTTGGCTCTTCCTCGGCGCCGCTTGGGGGAGCTATTGTTATTTCGCGGAGCGCGGTTTTGTCGGACTCGGCGTCGTCGCGGGGTTGATTTCGTTGATTCCGGCGCCCGCGTCGGCGGTTCGGCGACTGCACGACGTCGGTTTGTCCGGGCGTTGGTTGGGGCTCGCGTTGATTCCGGTCGTCGGTTGGGCGGTTCTCGCGGTCATGCTGTTCCTGCCGGGACAAAAAGAGCCGAACCGATACGGCTTCCCGACGCGACGCTGGCAAAGGAAAGTTTACCAAAACGCGGACGGCGAAGACCGGTACGACGCGCGCCTCGTTAACGACGGCAAAGTTTACGACGGGCGGTTCGGTTGGCGGAGCGTCAACGCCGTCGTGGAGGAAGACGTTAACCGACGTTAACCCAACGATTAAGGAGAGAAACAAAATGCGCGCCGAAAACGAATTGAACGACGCGACCGCCGCCGTCGACGAGCGCAACCCGTTCGCGACGCCGGAACGCGTCGCCGAAACTTCCGACGACGAAAGCAATCCGTTCGCGACGCCGGAACGCGTCGCCGAAAGCGCCGACGCGTCGCCGACGGTCGGGCCGAGTTTTTTCGGGGCGTTTTGGTATTGCCTGCGCCGTCCGTTCGACTTTAAAAGCCGAGCGAACCGAACGGAGTATTTCGGCTGGCTCGCGGGGCTGGCCGTCGCGTGTTTTACGCTGGGGAGCGTCGCCGGAGTCGCGTTGGCGAACGCGGAAAACGATATTCTTGCTAAATGCGGCCTTGCGTTTAGTTTGGCGGCGTCGATACCGGGCGCGGCGGTTTTGCGGCGGCGCTTGCGCGACCGAAACGGCGGAAAGGTCTCGGGTTTCGTCGCGTCGTTCGGAGTCGCGGTCTTGTTCGCTGTTGGATATGTTGTTGGGTTCGTCGAGGGATGCGGCGGCGTTTTCGCGATTTTAACGGAGGCGCTTATTTACGCCGTTGCGGCGACGTTCGTTTGGGGCCCGACGATTTTATTAACGGGAAGCTGTTTGGCGGCGTGGGCGACGATTCCTGGAAAGGAAATGCCGGGGTTTTTAGATTTAGCGCCTGTTGCGCTGACGCTCGGCGTCGGGCTCCGCGTTTTCTGGGGGCTTCGCGCGGGGACGCCGGGCCCGAACCGTTTCGGAGCGGAGCGCATAACGCCGAAAGAGGCGGCGCGTCGCGAGCGGGAAAAGAACGCGGAAGGAGTTTAAGCGTCGAAAGCAAAAGAGGTTAACGGAGGAAAACGAAATGAGCGCCGAAAACGAATTGAACGACGCGACCGTCGCCGCCGACGAGCGCAACCCGTTCGCGACGCCGGAACGCGTCGCCGAAAGCGCCGACGGTTGGGAGTTCGCCGACGCGCCGCCGACGGTCGGGCCGAGTTTTCGGGGCGCGTTTTGGTATTGCCTGCGCCGTCCGTTCGACTTTAAAAGTCGAGCGAACCGAACGGAGTATTTCGGCTGGCTCGCGGGGCTGGCCGTCGCGCTTTTTACGCTGGGGTTCGTCGCCGGATTGGGAACGTTGGTTCCGTTCGCTTGGGCGCTCGCGACGAAGGGAATACCGTTTGTTTTTTTAGGCGCCGGGTTGGCGTTCGGCTTGGCGACGTCGGTTCCGGACGCGGCGGTTTGGACGCGTCGTTTGCGCGATCGAAACGTCGGCGCGAGTTGGAAAACGGCGCTGGGCGGATACGTCGCGGTTTTAGCGGCGGCGGGCGGCGTCGCGTTCTGCGTTTCTCTATTGGACTCGCGCGATTTTGCGCCGAACGAAACGACGAGCGTCGTTTTGATCGCGGCGATGGCGACGGCGTTTTTTTTAGCGACGTCGTCGCCGTTAGGCTGGGGAACGACGATTTGGGCGATAGGATTTGCCGTCGCGACGTGGATAACGACGCCCGAGCTAGCGGAGAAGACGGCGGCAATGATTTTTATCGGATGCGCCGGCGTAACGTTGGGATTTTTAATCCGCGTTTTGACGGGCCTTCGCGCGGGGACGCCGGGCCCGAATCGTTTCGGAGCGGAGCGTTTAACGCCGAAAGAGGCGGCGCGTCGCGAACGGGACAAAAACGCGGAAGACGGTTTAAGCGTCGAAAGCGAAACGGTTTGAACGGCGAAAATTTCTTTTGCGAAAAACTTGATTTTCCGTCGGCGGCGCGCTAAAATAATGTTGCGCGGCGTCGCGGTTCGAACGGGAACCCGAGCGGCGCGGAATTTTGGCGAAAACGATTTAGGGAGAAAGTAAAATGACGAACTTTTGCCCTCGTTGCAACGTCGCGACCGATCCGGACGCCGACTTTTGCGCCGCTTGCGGAACCCGGTTGACCGGTCGTTTCAAGAAGAACGGCGGCGCGGACGCATTGGACGCGTCGGCGTTGGCGCGTTACCTCCGACCGACGGTCGGGCCGAGTTTTTGGGGGGCGCCCTTGCACTGTTTGAAGAAGTATTGCGTTTTTCGCGGTCGAGCGACGCGAACCGAGTTTTGGGGCTGGTTCGTTCCTTGGGCGGCGGTCGTTTTTGTCGCGGCGCCGACGGTCGCGAACGTTTTGACGGCGAACGTCGACGACGCGGCGGCTTGGTTGAACGGGTTTCATTCTTTCTGGTTTGGGACGACGCTTCTTCCGAGCCTCGCGGTCTTTGCGCGGCGTTTGCACGACGTCGGCAAGTCGGCGAAACGTTGGCTCGCCTCGGTCGTTTGGGGCGGCGTCGGCGTCGCGCTTTGGGGCGTCTGGGCGGAGGGCGGCGAACTTCGGACGGCTTGGCTTGTTTTGGCGTTTTTCATTCCGGCGGGGATTGCGCAATTCCGGGCGCTCCTTACCGCGGGATTCGGCGACGGAATGCGCGAGCCGAACCGTTGGGGCGGGCGGCGGTCGAATCCGTAATGCGTTCGTCGAGCGCGTTCGGCGTTTTAAGCGGAGCGCTCTCGACGACGGACGGCGACGTCGAAAAAGAATTTTTCGACGGAAACTTGATTTTTCGACGGCGGCGTGATAAAATAAAACGGAGTTGCGGTTCGAACGCGAATCGAAGCGGAGCAAATTTTTCGCAAAATTTTAGGGAGAAACAAAACAGTGAACTTTTGTCCTCGTTGCGGCGGAGCGACCGGCCCGACCGACTCGTTTTGCGGCGCTTGCGGAACGCCTTTGACCGGCGGCGAATACGGTTATAACGAAAGCGCGAACCCTTACGACGCGGGCGCTCCGATCGCCGCCGACGGCGCGGCGTATTACGAAGACGGCGGCGCGACCGTCGGGCCGAGCTTTTGGGGCGCGTTCGGGCATTGTATGAAGAATTACTGCAATTTCCGAGGCCGCGCGACGCGAACCGAGTACTGGGGCTGGATTGTTGTTAGCGGATTAATCGGCGGAGCGTTGCAGATTGTCGCAGCCACCGCGACGCTGGGGAGCGGAGCGGACGTTTACGCGGCGGAAACGGCGAGGAACGCCGTCGAAGGGCTTTGGAATTTGGCGACCTTGCTTCCGGCGTTCGCGGTAATGGGCCGCCGTTTGCACGACGTCGGCTGGTCGGCGAAACAGGTGCTCGGTTCGATCGCTTTGGGGCTTGTCGGCTTGACGCTTATTATTTTCGGCGTCGGGCTGGAAAATTTTGCGGCGGAAGAAATCGACGCCGAGAATATTCCCTCGGTCGGCGCGATGTTTGTCGGGTTGGCGTTGGTTGTTCCGGCGGGGATTTGGCAACTCGTTTTGGGGATAACGTCGGGTTTCGTTCGCGGAACGGACGGCCCGAACCGTTTCGGCGGCAAGCGGTGGAACCCGGCGGACGTCGGACGCTAAACGCCGACGTTTAACGCAAAAAAGAAGCGCGAAAAACAAAACCCGTCGTCTCGGAGAAGAACCGAGGCGGCGGGTTTTCGCGTTTTCGGACGCTTAAATGAAGCGGTAAAGCGAGAAACGGCGGCTATTACGGCGTTTCGAAGTCGCAGTCCGGCTCCGGGCCGAGCGGGTCGCCGCAGACGGCGTAAGCGCGAGCGCGGCTTCCTCCGCAAACGTGCCGATAATTGCACTTGCCGCAGACGCCTTTATAGTTGTCCGGGTTTTGAAGCGCGTTGAAGAGCGGGTGGTTTTGGTAAACGTCGACGACCGAGTTTTCCGGGAAACGACCGCAAACGACCGGAAGGAAACCGGCCGGGAAGATTTCGCCGTTGTGCCCGACGAACATAATCCCGCGACCGTCGGTGATTCCGAGCGGCGCTCGCGAGCGATGCGAACGTCCGATTTTCGCGGCGGCGGCTTCCGCTTTCTCGTCGACCGGCGCGTCCTGCGGGTTGACTTTCATCGACGCGGCGAAACTAGAGTTCGGGAAGTTCGGGCGATTTTTCGGCGCCGCGAGCGGATCGCCGCCTTGCTCCAAGACGTAGCGGCGGTAGTGCGGTGCCTCGGTCGTCTTGACCGAGAACGGTTTCGAGAGCGAATGTCGGTAAAGTTTCGCGAAAACCTCCCGATATTCCGGCGCGGAAATGCGGATTTCCTCGACGCCGCGACCGACCGGAACGAGGAAAAAGACCGACCACATCATCACGCCGGTTTCTTCGAGTAGGTCGGCGATCTCGTCGATTAAATGCGCGTTGCGGCGGGTGATCGACGTGTTC
>JAFSFF010000399.1 GCA_017435375.1 Thermoguttaceae bacterium | reverse complement strand
TTAGACCTTGACTTTGGAAAAATCGGCGGAACCGCGATCAGCGCGATCGTCGGTCTTAACCCTTGGGAAACCGCGCTTTCGACTTACCTGAAGATTCGCGGCGAAGTCGGCGCGACGCCGCGCGACAGCTCGCGGTCGTCGCTACGAGCCGGTCGTCGCCTCGATTTTTCAGGCGGGCCACCCGGAATTTCGCGTCGAATGCAATCGACGTAAAACCGACGAGCCGGAACTTTACGTTCACTCCGAACACTTTTTTTGATCGGACGGCCCGACCGGCTTCTTTACGATTCGAGCGGCGAAAAGCTCCTCGCCGGACTTGAAACCAAGACGGCGAACGTCGCCAATAGGCGCGTTTGGGGCGCCGAAGGAACCGACGACGTCCCGAAACATTACTTGCTGCAAAGTCAATGGTACGCGGGACTTGCGGGTCTCGACGATTGGCGTTTGGCGGTCGCTTTTCTCGATTCGGAAGGCGTGATGAGAACTTATCGCGAGTATCAAATCGCTTTCGACGCCGAACTTTACGACGCGCTCGTCGAAAGCGCGGTCGACTTTTGGGAAAATTACGTCGTTCCGGGAAATCCGCCGGAGATGGAACGCGCCGACCCGACGACGCAACGTTGGGTCGCGGAACGGTTTCCGGCGAACGTCGCGCCGATCGAGCGAGCGACCGACGCCGAAGAAGCGTTAATGCGCGAGTATCTCGACGCAAGAAACGCCAAGCTCGAAGCCGAGGCCGCGTTGGAGCAAGTCGAGACGCGGCTTAAACTTGCGATCGGCGAACGCGACGAATTTTTCGTTGACAACGCGTTACGGCAACGTAACTTGGAAACGTTGCAAGGACTCGCGCCGCGTCGATTACCGCGCCGTCGTCGACGAACTGAAACCGTCCGCCGAAACGCTCGAACGCTTCGCGAAAACGGTTCCGGGCGTTCGCCGCTTCGAAACGAAACCGCTCAAATACGCCGACGCTTAAACCTTGCCGTTTAACGCGTTGTCAACGGTTCGACGCTTAGAGAACGCCGAGCGTCGAACCTTCCCCGCTCTTTTTCACCTCGAAACCAAACAACGGAAGATACGATAAATGAACGACTTACAAACTTTTGAAACCGGCGCCGCGACCGTCGGCGAAAGCGCGACCGTCCAAAATCCGTTCGGCGCCCCGCTCGCGCAAGGCGGCGCGTCGAACATTTCGACCGCTCAAATCGTTTCGCGCGAAGTCGCCGAAATGCAAGCGCAAATCTATTTAGCGAAACAGTTTCCGCGCGATCAACGCCAAGCGACGGATAGAATTTTGACAGCCTGTCAACGTCCCGGCTTGGCGAGCGTCGCCGTCTACGTCTACCCGCGCGGCGGTTCGAATATTTCCGGGCCGTCGATTCGTTTGGCGGAAGAAATCGCGCGGAACTGGCGCGAGGTCGGGGCGGTTGGGGCCGAAACGGACGCCTCGACGATATGTCGAAAGTCCGCGCCTTTGCTTGGGATAAGGAAACGAACGTTCTGAAAACCCTCTTCTTTTTCGTTCCGCATTATCGGTCGACCAAGAAAGGACGCGACCGAATCACCGACGAACGCGACCTCAAAACTTTGCGTACTCCTTGCACGGCGCCGCGCGTCGAATGCGGAATTGCGTTCTCGCGCTCATTCCGGGCGACGTCGTCGACGCCGCGGTCGACCGACGCCCAAAAACGACGATCTCCAAGCGCCGCGTTACGCCGGAAGGGCTTCTTCGCCTCGTCGAATCCTTCAACAGCGCGTTTGGGGTTACGAAACGAGCGATCGAGGCGCGACTCGGTCGGCGAATCGACGCGATCGCTCCGACGCAACACCTCCGTTTGCGCGAAACTTACGCTTCGCTTCGCGACGGTATGAGCCCGACCGGTCCGAACCGACGCCGGAAGCGGACGCGGCGCCGTCGGCGACCGAAAAAGTCAAGGCGGCCCTCGCGACAAAAAAAACGCTCTCCGCTTCCAAAAGCGCGAAGTCGAAGAGCGCGAAAACGCCGTCGAGCGACGCGGCGTCGTCCGACGTTACTCCCCAAACGGAGGAACCGCAAAAGCCGCCGGTTCAATCGGTTAGCGTCGGCGGGGGAAACGGCGAACTTTTCGGCGCCGCGCCCTTTGAAACGTTTCGCAAGCGTCTTGTCGACGCGACGTCGTTCGACGAACTGCAAGCGGTAAGCGCCGAAATCGACGGCGCTTGCCGACAAGGCGACTTGACCGACGACGAACGCGAAGCTCTTTTCGACGTTTTCGACCAACGATCGCAAGCGTTCGAATTCGAGTAATCGCAAGCGTTTAACGCTTTTCTTTTAACTTCGACCGCGCGACGCGTTCGCGCGGTCGCCAACCTAAGGAGTTGAAAATGAACAGGATAGAACGCGCCGCTCGTCGTCCCGATTTTTTGACGTTCGACGAAACCGCCCAACTGCTGCGAACTTCAAAACCGACGCTCCGAAAATGGATTCAACGAGGGCTCGTTCCCGGAAAAAAAGTCGGACGAAAATGGCTGATTCCGCGCGACCTTCTCGAAATTGCGCTTGACGCCAAGCGCGGCGATTCGGTAAAGTTCGGCGCTACGGAATAAGCCCTTTCGTTCCACAAGGAGACGAAAATGGCTTACATTGAAGAAAGAAGAACGAAAAAAGGGATTTCGCGCGTCGTCCGTTTCAGGCTCGGAGGGCAAGAAAACGTTGAGATTTTCCTCGACTCCGCTTACTCGCGCCGCGACGCCGAAGACGCCCGACGTCGCCCGTCTCGGTTTTCCACGGCGAAAAAGCTCGACGAACCGCTCGACCGGAAAACGCGGCTTTACTTCGAGTCGGCGCCGCCCGACCTGTTGAAGCGGTTTGTCGCGCTCGGTTTTAGCCCGGCTCGCGGCGCTTCGAGGGTCGTCGACGTATGGCAAACGTTCCAAGCGGCGAAAAGTTCGACGGTCAAACCTTCGACGCAAACGCATATGTTCGTCGTCTTCGCTCGGTTTCGCGCTTACTTTCCGGAGGCGATTCGTTTCGACGAACTGACTCCGGAAGCGATTCAAGAGTTTCGCGACGAACTAACGAAACGATACGCCCGAACGACGGTCGCCAACACGATCGCCGGTTTGAGAACGTTCGGCGCTTGGAGCGTCGAACGCGGATACGCCGCGAAGAATCCGTTCTTGGCGGTCGCTCGCGGTTCGACTTCGAACAAAGCGCGCGACTTTCAGGTTCCGGCCGATTGGGCGGAGCGGATTTTCGCCGCTTGCCCGTCTCAAAATTGGCGAACGCTCTTCGCGCTTTGGCGGTTCGCCGGATTGCGTCAGCAAGAACCGATGTATTTGACTCGTGATTCGGTGAAATTGGACGTCGGGCGTTTGATTGTTTTCGCGCCAAAAACGGAACGTTACAAAAATAACGGCGTTCGAGAAGTTCCGATCGCGCCGATTTTAAGGCGCGAATTGGTCGCCCATTTGGAAACGACGCCGCAAGACGAAGATTTTTTGATTTACGAAAATCGACGCAAAGCGTTCGATTCCGGATTCAGGAAAATCATTTTTGCCGCCGGTTTGAAAAAATGGCCGAAAACCTTCCAAAATTTACGTTCTAGCTGTGAACACGACTGGATCGCCGACAACATTCCCGCGCACGTCGTCGCCGAGTGGCTCGGTCATTCGGTAAAAACGCAGGAAACCTATTATTTGCGAGTTTTGCCCGAATTTTTCGACCGCGTAACTCAAAAAGAGCCACGATTTTTTTGACCCGCCGTTTCGTGGGGGCGTTCGTGGCGTTTTTGGAGGAAAAACAGCGAAAAAGTAGGGAAAATAACGAAACGCCGTTTCGGACGCTTTCGCTCGCAAAAACCCGGGAAACCCCGGAAAAATAGGGATAAAAAAAGACACGAACG
>JAFSFF010000398.1 GCA_017435375.1 Thermoguttaceae bacterium | reverse complement strand
TGATCGCGCAGGCGCCCGCTTGGAACTGGAGCGGAACCCGGTTCGCGTACCGGTAAACCGACATATTTTGCCCCTCGGATAGGTTCAACGTTTGCAACGAGTTAAGCAACGCCTCAAACTCGCGTTGCGTCAACTTCGGCGGCGACACGCGGGGGCGAATGTTCGCGTTCTTGATGATTTTGTCCGCGCCGTCGAACCCGATTCCGTCGAACGTCGACGTTAAAAATTGCCGAATCGTCCGCGCGTCGCTTTCGGAAATCGCCTCTTGGAGCGTTTCGCGGTCGATTTTTTGCGTCGACGGGCCGCCGCCATACGCCAAGCCGACTTCAATTTGGAACGGATTCCCGCGATAAACTGCCGGCGGGCGCGTCGCGGCGACGAAGAACTCGCCCGGAACGATTTTCTTGAGCCCGGCCAAGATGTTTTGCTCGCCGATCGGAACGACGCAATCGCTCGACGGCGCCGGGATTTTCGTTTCGCCGATCGCCGCGAACAACTTCGACACGTCGTCGCGGGAAAGCGTTTTCGGGTCGACGCGGCTCGAGAGCCCGGCCTTTTCGCAGATCGCGCGAGCCAACGTCGACGAAACGCGGCAAAACGACTCCGTCAAGAACTTAAAGAGCGTCGCCGTCTCCGTTTCCCGCGTCATTTCGAGGAGTTTGCCCAACTCGACGCCGTAAGGGTGCGGTTTGATTTCGACCGGTTCCGGCGGGAGTTCTCCGACCGACGCGGCGTAATGCGCTTCGTTTCCGTCCGGGTCGACGAAGTGGAACGTCGCGTGCGGGTTCGCGAGCGCCGTTTGCTCCAAATACTCGTCGACGCCGCCGCGTCCGCGTTGATATTTCGCCTCCAACTCGATCGTTACCCGGGTTCCGCTCGGGACGTCGACCCAATCGAGTTCGCGGTCGCGCAAAATTTGCCGACCTTCGTCGTTCGGCGGAATCGTTTCGCCGGCGCCGTCGCCGTTGAGGACTTCCGGTTTGTTCGTTTTCGAGTCGATGCGAACGACGAAGTACGTCGCCGGTTTGCGCGGCGAAAGTTTCGAGATGACTTCGAGCGGTTTTCCGGTCGTCAACAGGCCGTACATCCCGGCCGCGCTGATCCCGATCCCCTGTTGACCGCGGCTCATACGGAGGCGGTGAAACTTCGAGCCGTAAAGAAGTTTGCCGTAAATCAGCGGAATCTGTTTCGGAAGAATGCCGGGGCCGTTGTCCTGCACCGAAACGCGGTACGTATTTTCGCTAACCCGTTCGACTCGCGTCCAAATTTCCGGGAGCGTTCCCGATTCTTCGCAAGCGTCGAGCGAGTTGTCGACCGCTTCCTTGACCGTCGTCAAGAGGGCTTTGCGCGGGTTGTCGAAGCCGAGGAGGTGCCGGTTTTTCGCGAAAAATTCGCTGACCGAAATTTCCTTTTGCTCGGCGGCCATCGACGCGGCGTCGGCTCGCTTGCGCGACGTTTTTTTCGGCGCGGCGGCTTTTTCGCTCTTGTCGGACGGCGTCGCCGACTTTTTCGTTTTCGTCGACGCGACTTTTTCGGACGGCGTTTCGACGGCGGCGGTTTCCTCCGGGACGGACGGCGTTTCTCGTTCGTTCGAACTCAACGGAAGTTCCTTTCGTTTGCGACGGTCGGGCGACGAGCGAAACGTCGCGCCCTTAAATAAAACGAGCGCCGAAACGCGGAAAAACGTCTCGACGCGCAAAAAAAATCGCGACGCGCTTTCGACGCTTAACGTCGAGAGCGCGTTCGATTTCGGCGACGGCGCGACCGCTCCGGGCCGCTTCCGGTCGACTCTATTATAAAGCGGATTCGGCCCAACGCAAGACGGCGTCGGCGAACGCGTCCGGATTTTCCAACGACGCGACGTGTCCGGCGTCCGGAATCGTCGCTCTTTGCGCGCCCGGAATCGCGGCGGCGATCGCGTCGAGCGAACTCGGCGGCGAGAGAACGTCGTCGGCCCCGCCCAAGACGAGCGTCGGAACGGCGATTTTCGGGAGAAGCGCGGTCGAGTCGGCGCGCTTCGCCATTCCGCGCGCGGCGGCGGCGATCCCGGTCGGGCGTTGGCGCAACATCGTTTGTCGCAACTCCTCGACGACCTCCGGCTTCGTCGCGAACGTCGTCGGCGAAAGCAAGTTCGGCAAATACGACTCCGCGAGCGCCGCGACTTGCGACGTCGCGCGTTCGACGGCGACGATCTCCTCCGCCAACTTCAAGCGACCGGCCGACTTTTCCGGAGTATCGCCGGACGCGTTCGAGTCGCAGAAGATAATCCCGCCGAGACGCTCCGGACGGCGCGCCGCGAACGCGAGCGAAATATAACCGCCCATCGAGAGCCCGCAAAGATAAACCTTTTCTGTCGCCGGGTCGCGCCCGAGTTCGCAGGCGATTTCCGACGCTAAAATCGTCAGGTCGTCGGCGTAACGCCCCATCGTAACGCGCGGCGAGCCCTGCGGATTGAGCCCGTTCGCGCCGAGCGTCGAGCCGCCGAACCCGCGCAAGTCCGGAACGACGCAATAAAATTTCGACGCCAATCGGTCGGCGACCGCGTCGAAAATACGACCGTCGAACGGAAAGCCGTGCGCGAAGACCAAAATCGGGCCGGAGCCCTTGGCGCTAACGGAATATTCGGCGTCGTCGACAAGATATTTTTTCATTCGAGGATTCCTTTCGAATCGTTTTCGAATATTTTTTTGAACAATAACTTTATAGTAAGGTAAAATCGCGGCGGCGTCAACGCGTTTTTTTCGCCGTCGACGCGTTTTTTCCCTTTTTTCTCCACACCTTCTATTTTACCCGTTTTTCTTATCCTCCTCATTCAACAAACCCAACCAAATCGGCGTTTTAGGTCGCGGCTAGAAAAATTTCAAGCCGGAATGTTTTTCCGCCGAAAACCGAAACGACGCGGCGCGCCTCGAAAGCGCCGCTAAAACGAATCGCCCGTTAAACGGCGCAAAATAACTAGAATATAACGTCTCGGCGAGAAAGGAAACCGGACGATGAAAAAAACGAAGAAACTTTGGACGGCGTCGGTCGCGCTCGCGGCTTTCACCGCGTTCGGTTTCGTCGCGGAGCCGACGCCGAGCTTGGCGCAAATCAGTTTCGGGCGAATGCGCGACGCGTCCGAGAAAGGGCCGAAACCGTCCGCGCCGATCGTCGACGAAGACGAAGAAGCCGACGCGTTCGACGTCGCGCCGAACGGCGATCAAGCGAAAGACGGCAAACCCGAAACGCCCCGTTCGACGCGAACGATCGGTCGACGTTCGAACGCCGCCGGCGGGAACTCCGCTCGAACGACTCCGCGAACGCCCGCCGCCCGCCCCGCCGCGCCCGCGCCCCAAAACGGCGCTAAAACCGCCGCGCAACCGTCGAGCGGCGCCGCGCGGCAAGCGGAAACCGCCGCGAACGAAACGGCGTCCGAAGAAACGTCGAAACCTGAAACCGCCGCGAACGCGACGTCGACCGCCAAACCGGCGCGCAATCCGCTCGCTTCCGCGTCGACGCCGAACGCATCCGCCGCGACGCTCGACGATTTTCTCGCCGACGAAACCGAAGCGAACGGCGAAACCGACGTCGCCGATTCGACCGACGCAACGCCGGACGACGGCGAACGCGGGCCGCGTTTCGGGAAAGCGATTTCGACGAAGTATCGCGCCGGAATGATTTTCGAAGCGCGAGCGAACGGCGGTTGCAAAGATTTGCTCGGAACGGCGCCGGTTCCGACCGAGTTCCCGGAGCAAAAAGTCCGAACGCTCGAAGAAAACTTCCCGCGCTCCGCTCGCGTCGATTATCGCGACCTCAAAGAGGGCGGCGCTCGCCAAATGGTTTTCCGAATGCGCGAACTCAAACCGGGTCAGCGCGTCGAAGCGACCGTCCTTTTCGAAGTAACGCGACGTCCCCTCCTTCCGCCGAGCCAACCGGAAATTTACCGCTTCCCGAAAACGGTTCCGCGCGACCTGCGCCGTTATTTGAAAGCCGGCGATTACATCGAATCGACGTCGAAGACGGTTCGCAAACTCGCTTCCGACATTATCGAGCAAGTCGAGGAAGCGAACAAAGACGCGACCGATTGGGAAAAAATCGACGCGCTCTTCGAGTACGTCCGAACCGAAATTTCGTATAAAGAGGCGCAAGTCGAAAAGCCGATGCGCGGCGCGCTCGCGGCGCTCCGAACCCGCGACGGCGACTGCGAAGACATGTCGGCGCTCTTCATCGCGATGTGTCGCTCGCTCGACGTTCCGGCCCGACTCGTTCGCGTC
>JAFSFF010000397.1 GCA_017435375.1 Thermoguttaceae bacterium | reverse complement strand
CTTTGTCCTTGCGGAAAAGGTTGTGCTTGATGAGCGCGTCGGCGACCCGAAGAACGCTCTTGTCGCTGCGGTAATTTTGCTCGAGCCGAACGACTTTCGCGTCTTCAAAATCTTGTTCGAAATTCAAAATGTTTTGAATGTTCGCGCCGCGCCAACCGTAAATCGACTGGTCCGGGTCGCCGGTGACGGCGAGGTTCGGGTAGTCGATCGAAAGCGCTCGGGCGATCGCGTACTGGACGACGTTCGTGTCTTGGTACTCGTCGACGAGAATGTAACGGAAGCGACGGTCGAGGTGGGCGCGAATCTCTTCGTTTTCCTTCAGCAGAACCGCGACGTGAAAGAGGAGGTCGTCGAAGTCGACGGCGTTCGCTCGGCGGAGCGCTTCTTGGTAAGCCGGGTAAACTTCTTCGACGAGCTTGCCGAGGAGGCTTCCTTCCTTTGCGCAGTACTCCGACGCGGCGACGAGCGAGTTTTTCGCCCAACCGATCGCGGAGGCGATTTTCGGCAGGTCGACGCCGTTCGGGAGGTCGCGTTTGCCGACGACTTCTTCGAGAAGCTTCTTGCTTTGGTCGACGTCGTAAATGACGTAATTCTCTTGGAGCCCGACTTGCGGCGCGTAATAGCGGAGCAAATAGGCGCAGAAGCGGTGAAAGGTGCCGATCCAAACCCGCGAGCCCGGCGAGAGCGTTTGGAGACGCGTTTTCATTTCGTCGGCGGCTTTGTTGGTGAACGTCAGCGCGGCGATTTGCGAGTCGCGGACGCCGTTTTCCATCAGCCAAGCGATGCGGTGCGTAACGACGCGCGTTTTGCCGCTTCCGGGCCCGGCCAAAACGAGGAGCGGGCCGTCTTTGTGCGTCGTCGCCTCGCGTTGAGCGTCGTTGAGACCGATTAAGAGGCGGTCGGCGTTCGAGGCGGCGGACGGGCGTTCGGCGAAAGGCGTCGAGTCGGACATATCGGGCGGCGGGGGAAACGGGGCGAGCGTTAACGGGGAAAAACGGAGAAAACGACCGCGTTCGGCGGCGATTCTTTCATTAATATATAATAGTCGTTCGCGGAAATTTTTCAAGGACGGCGCCGACGCGATTTTTCGAGTCGGCGCGATTTGGCGAAGTCGGCGGGCGGGGAAAAACGCGGCGTCGGAGCAAGGCGGACGGTTTGCGGGGTTTAGGCGTTTTAGCGTTGTTTCGGCGTTTCGGACGGGTCGAGCGTTTCGTCGAGGAAGGCGAACGCGTCGAAAGCGGCGGCGCGACCGTCGGACGTTTCGACGACGAAGCGCGTTCGGAGCGAATCGGCGTTCGGCGCAAGGCGCGTCGGGTCGAAGACGACCGGAACGACGAGAACGAACGGCGCGGCGGACTCGGCGTCGGCGTCGGGGACGGGATCGACCGCCGGGTTCGGCGCGGGCGCGTCGGGGATTCGGGCCGAAAACGCGGCGTCCGGCGACTCGACTCGAACGAGCGAGAACGGTCGACTCGACGCGACGACGACGTTTTTAACGACCGGCGCGCCGGAGCGGAACGCCGAAAAATTCAGCGTCGACGGCGAAACGGAAAGGCTCGGGCGAACCGTTCCTTCGACCGAAAGGGTCGTCGGCGCTCGGCGTTGCGAACCGTCCGACCAAAGGGAAACGACCGCGTCGAACGGCCCGACCGGCGCGCTTTCGCCGACCGAAACGAGAAGGGGCGTCGCTTGTTCCGCTCCGACTTGGCGCGGCGCTTCGAGTCGAACCGAAACGAACGGCGTCGACGATTCGGCGCGAACGATTCGCTCGTCGAGGGGCGCGAAAACGAGCGCTCGGCGGCTCCGTTTCGGGGCGTTTTCCGGCGTCGCGAGTTCGTCGACGAGGAAACGCAAGCGCGGCGGCTCGACTCGAACGTCGTCGACGATAACGGCGCGAACGCGGAGCGGGATTTCGATTCGCTCCGGTCGGCTTTCGGCGGCGAAGTAAACGAAAACGGTCGCGTCGCGAACGCCGGTAAAGCGAACCGCGTCCAACTCGACGACGACCGACGCGCCGGCGCCGGGAGCGAACGTCTTTTGTTTCGGAACGAAAACGCGGACGCAACCGCAGCTCGCGCGGGCGCCGAGGAGCCGAATCGGCTCGCTCGAAACGTTGACGAACGGAAACGCTCGTCGAGCGAACGAGCCGCGCGGAACGTTTTGGAAATTTTGCTCCGTTTGCGCGAAAAACGTTCGGGAAACCGCGCCGTTTTGCGCCCAAGATCGCGGTAAA
Source organism: Thermoguttaceae bacterium (assembly GCA_017435375.1). Classification (GTDB taxonomy): domain Bacteria; phylum Planctomycetota; class Planctomycetia; order Pirellulales; family Thermoguttaceae; genus RUG369. The sequence continues at coordinate 630 of JAFSFF010000397.1, read as the reverse complement.
GCGGCGAAGTCGGTAAAAATAGCGAAGACGGCGAAAATAAACGGAGCGAGAACGGCGAGTTTTACGCGACGCATCGGACGGGCCTTTCCTAAAGATTAAACGGGAAACGAACGGTTCGGCAAAGTTTTCGGTTTTAGATTTTACGTCGTCGCCGTCGCGACCATTGAAATCGGCAAAGTTTGCCGACGCGCCGCCGAGACGCCGGAATAGAAACGCGCTATTTTCGTTAAAATTGAAACGTTCGTCCAAAAAAGAGAGCGTTTCGGAAATTCGCGCCGTCGAACGTCAACTTTTTCGACGACGACGGTCGACAAAAACGATAACCGCGCGTCGTCGGAGCGTCGTTTCGGATTTTTTTAGTCGAAAATCGTTGGTTCGCGGAAAAAATACGGGCGCCCGCTCTTGACAACTGGGACGCGAAACGTAAAGATTATGTCGACGAGCTTTTTCGATTTGAAACGATCGCGCGAATTTCCGAGACGAGCGACGCCTTGGAACGCGCCGGTTAAAACGATTCGAACGAATAAACGGAACGAAAGGGACGCGGCGGCGAAAATTTTGCGTTTTTGCGGAAACTTAACGAACGCGCCGGGTATCGAATAAAAATTAAAGAGGCGTCGCGGTCGTCGT
>JAFSFF010000396.1 GCA_017435375.1 Thermoguttaceae bacterium | reverse complement strand
GCGTGAAGTATCACCACGGCCCAACAAGCGACCGTTCGCAACGCGTCAAAATTATCGAGGCGCGCCGCCCCTTCTTTCCTTCCTTCCGTAGAAGACGTCATTAAACCGCTCCATTCAATACTTATTTGACCTCGTTTTGCAACGCTTATCTCGTTGACCGACGTTCTTTACGTCGTTTCATCCTTCGACGTTTCGACGTTCGTTTTTGCCGCGTCGCCGTTGTTGCGCTCTTGCCGCTCCGTCCAAATTCGGAACGCTTGCGCCAAAATAATCCCGGTCGCCATACAGCCGAACGTGTACGACGCGCAGAAAAGGGACGCTTCCGGCAGGTCGGCGAAGTACCGCGCCGCCAACGCCGTCCCGAGCCCGGCGTTCTGCATGCCGACTTCGATCGTCAGCGCCCGGCGCATTCCGCCGTCGAGCCCGATCGCCGCGCCGCCGAAGTAACCGGCCAAGTACCCGCCGACGTTCAGGAACGCGAACGCGCCCAAAAGCGCCGGAGTCAGCGACGACAAGGACGCGGCGTTTTTCGCGACGACCGCCGCGATAATCCAAATAATCGCAATATTCGCAACGATTTCCGCCAATCGTTCCGCGCCCCTTTGCCACCAGCCGAAAAGTCGCGAGAGTCCGAACCCCAGCCCGACCGGCGCGACGACGGTTATCAGCAAATTCAGCATCACGTCGCCGACCGGAAGCGAAATTTTTTCGCCGCTCAAGAAAAACGCCAACGTCAACGGCACGACGACCGGCGAAAGGAGCGTCGCCGACGTCGTCAGCCCGACCGAGTAACTAACGTTCCCACGCGCCGTCAGCGTCAAGACGTTCGACGCCATCGCGCCCGGCACGCACCCGGCCAAAATCGCGCCGACGAACGCCCCGCCCTCCAAACCGAAGAGCTTCGCCGCGCAAAACGCCAACGTCGGCATCGACAAATATTGAATCGCCGTCCCGCCGAGCGTCTTCGGCCAACGCTTCGCGACCGCCTTCACTTCCTCAAACGGCAACAACGAGCCGACCGCCGTCATCGTTACAAAAATCAACGTCGACATGCCGTTCGCCGTCAGCAAAAACGGATTCGGGCCCGATTCGCCGATCCAACGCGGCCAAAAGTACGCGACGACGCACGTCGCGACCAACCAAAGAAGCAAATATTTCGCCAAAAGACGCTTAAACAACCCCATCGCCGCGCTCGATTCGTTCGGAATTTCGCCGACGAACGCTCCCGCCGCTTATCCCGCGCCAGAAATCGTCGCCGCCAAGAAAAAACTCGACGGCGCTCGACGTTAAAACCGGTTTTTCGTCTAAAAACGAACCGATTTTTCTTCGTCGCCGCGCCGCTTGCCTTCGAGAAACGCCGCCAAACTCGCCGTCTCTCGTTTATCTTCGCTAAATACGCTATTTAAAACGCGCTTTCCGTTTCGTTCGTTCAGTCGCGAGCGCGGATCGCCGACCCGGTCAAACCGGAATACGAAACGCGGTCTTCCGGATGCCAAAGCGGAAGGCCCTTGCGGACGCGTTCGGCCAAAACTTGCACCTTCGCGGGAGATCCGGCCGGCGCGTCGGTCGGACAGAATTCGTCGGTAACGACCGGGACGAAATCTTCGTCGTGCCCGGTTTCCATAATCGCGTCGAACACGTTGCGGTTGCGACGTTTCGGCTCGTCGCGTCGCGTTTCCGCGCCCATTCCTTCAAACGATTCGAATTCTTGCGACCGTTTGGTTTCTTCGGGGCCGTTCAACATGATTTTTGCTCCTTAAAATAAAATATTCGCTAAAACAAGTCGTCTTTACGCAAAAACGCCGTTGTTTTCTTTATTTTTATTTTTACAACGTTAATATCGTTCGTTTTTTCGAACCGCGCGACCGTCTTGTTCGACGTTCGTTTTAACGCTCGAAATTTTCGAAAGGCGTCCCTTTTACGCTACGTCGCTCGCAACGTTGCGCCGCGCGACGAAAAATAAGAAACGCTCGTCGTTCCGTTTAGCCCGAAATCGACTCGATAAAAAACACTCGATAGAGCGAGAAAACCGACGCCGAAAAACGTCGCCGCTTTCTCCGTTTGAAATCGCGTCGCGCCGCCGCCCTTTGCGTCGCCCGAACCAAACGTCGGTCAAGAGACGGGGGAAAAGTCGCGTCGCCACACGACGTTTTCCAATTATACTCAAGCCCCCCGCGATTGCAAGAGTTTTTTTCCATTTTTCGGAAAATTTTTCCCAAAAATATTGCCGATCGACCGCAAAAGCCACTTGTCGAGTAGAAATTCGCCGCTTTCGCGCCGTTTTATTTATCGATCTTTCCCGCGTCCGACGCCGTTTTTTCCCCTTTTTTTTGTTTTTCCTTTTTTCTTTCCTTCGCGTCTTCGAAACCGCTTAGTCGTCTTTTTTATCGAACGCTATTTTCGAATACAGCATCCGCTGGCTCCGGTAAAGTCCGACGCGACCGGAAGTCGCAAACCCGACGCCGCACACGATCGCAAACAGAACCGCGTTTTGCGCTCCGAAAAGCTCGACGCTTAAAACGATCGAAGTCAACGGACAGTTCGTCGCGCCGCAAAAAACGCCGATCATTCCCAACGCCGCGCCAAGCGTCGGATCGATCCCCAACAACGGCCCGGCGACGCAACCGAACGACGCGCCGACGGCGAAAATCGGCACGATCTCGCCCCCTTTAAACCCGGCGCCAAGCGTCAGCGCGGTCAAAATCGTCTTCCAAAAGAACGCGGTCGAAGCGGAGCGGCCCGCCAACGCCTCCTCGACGAGCCCAATCCCCGTTCCGTTATAAGCGTTCGTCCCAAGAAGAAGCGTCCCGACGATAACGCAAAGCGCCCCAAACGCGACGCGACAATAATCGTTCGGAAATCGAGCGAAAAACGACCGCGTCGTTCGACGAACCGCCGCGCAAAAGAACACGCAAACCGCTCCGCAAAACGCGCCGAAAAGCAACGTCTTCCCAATCAACGCGACCGACGTTTCCGGGAAATCGGGCAGCTCGTAATAAAACGGCGCCAACCCCAGCGACGCCGGAATCGCGCTCCCGACCAGCGCCGCGATCAACGCCGACAAAAGCGCCGGATAATAAACGACGCCGACGCAAGCAATCTCCAACGCGAAAACGGTCGCGGTCAACGGCGTCCCAAACACCGCCGCGAACCCGCCGCTCATTCCGCAAAGTATCGCGATCTTCAACGCCGCCGCGTCCAAACGCAAAAGTCGCCCGGCCCCGAGCCCAACGCAACCGCCCAACTGCAGCGCCGCCCCCTCGCGCCCCGCCGACCCGCCGCAAAGCTGCGTCAGCGTCGCCGTCAAGAAAATCAACGGGCCCAACCAAAGAGACGCTTTTTTCTTCGAAGTCAACGACGCGACGACGCGATCCGTCCCCGCGTCGACCGAAAGTCGCGCCGCGTTGTAAAGAGCGACGATCGCCCAACCGACCGCCGGTAAAAAAAGAAGCGGCCAAGGAAACCCGGTCGCGTAATCCGCCGCAAAAAAACCGCTCGCCGCGTTCATCGACGCCTGAAACGCCGCTCCGACGACGCCGGCCGCCAAACCGACCCCGGTCGCAAACAGCACCTCTCGCCCCAACGCTCCAAGAAGCCGCCCGACGCGCAGCGTCGACTCGCCGTCGCGCCGCAACGCCTCCCGCGCCCTTTCAAGGGGCGTTTTGTCCCGCTCCGAACTCGACGGCGGCGGCGCGTTCTCAAGCCCCGACGGTCGAGCGCGAGGCGTCTTTTTTTCCTTGTTCAACATTATCTTAAACGTTTTTCAATCCCCGCGTTCCCGCTCTCCCCTTGCTCCCGCCGACGTTCGACGGGAGCGGCTTCGCGTCGTCGAGCCAATACAATATACAAACTTTTCCTCGATCGACAAGCCCCCCGTAAAGAGCGCGTTTTTCCCGTTCGCCCCCCTCGTTCGCCGAAATACGAAGGGCGTCGAGCCCGTTTCGAGCAAAAAAAAGAAAAAAAATCGATAAAAATTAGAGAAATTCGCGGTTTCCCCTTGAAAATGCCCGCGCGAAAAAATACAATGATAGACGCGACGTTCGAAATTTCCCCTTCGAACGCGCCGTCGACGACGCGCGCTCGGGCTCCGCTCGCTTTCGACGATCGAACGACGCCGACGTCTTCGCTTTTTGTTCGAAACGTCGCCCGTTACTATATTGATAAATTGCCAAGCTATTTTTAATCGACAAACACACATCGACGCCGGCGCCGTCGACCGTCCCTTTCCCCGCGCGGAATCGACGATCGAGGCGAACCGACCAAGGGCGTTCGAGGAGAAAAGTATGCTAACGAGAAAAGCTCTCGTCGATCACGCGATCCAGTTCAAAAATCCGGAACGCGTTCCCGTTTGGGTCGACGGCGACAACATCGGATTAAGCGATATTTTGACATACGACCTGTCCTTGCCGGATCCAAACGACCCGACGTTGAGCGAATGGGGCTTCCGCCGCGTCCGCCGTCCGGACGGTTCTTGGATCGTCCCGGTCGAACCGACGCTCCCCGAATGGCGTCAAGTCGACGTTTACCAAGCGCCGCCGCAAGACGTAAAACGCCGCTTAGCCCGCGTGCCGCAAGCGGCGAAGGTCTGCGGCGACCGCTACCGCCTCGCCAGTTTCGGCTTGAGCGGTTATTCCGTTTACTCCGCCCTGCGCGGCGCCGAATTAAGCGCGGTCGACTTCCTCATCGAAACGACCCGTTTTATGGAGTTAATGGAACTTATATTCGAATTCGAAACGGATATGTTCGACCTGCTGGCGCGCAAAGGTTTCCACGGAATCGAATTTTGCGACGATTGGGGCCCGCGTAAAACGTCCCGCGTTACGCTATCCCTATGGCGTTGTCTCCTACGCGAACACTACGCCAAGCAATTCAAGCGCGCCAAGGAAGTCGGCTTGCACGTTTGGTTCAGCGTTTCGTCGGAGTGCGCGGAATTTTTCGGCGATCTGCGTGAAATCGGCGCCGACGTCGTCCGCGTCGAAACGCCGGCGACGATGGAATGCGCGTCGCTCGGACGCCTGCACCGCGGGCGCCTCTGCTTCGCGACTCGCGTCGACGAGCTTTACGGTCAAGAAACGTCCGCGCAAACGATTCGCAACGTCCGCGAATGCCTCGGCGTCCTCACCGGCGGTTTCATCGCGACGATAGGAGCGAACGTTTCGCACGAAAATATTCGCGGTATTTACGACGTCGTCAAGGAATTCAAAAACGCTTGACCCTCTCTCGTTCGTCGTTTTTCGCTCCGCGCTTGGCCGACGCCGCTCCGTTCGCCAAGCGTTTTTTATTTTTTCTTCGCTATTTTCGCCATTTTACCGTCGAAACGCGCGTTCGCCGCTCGGGAAAGAGCAAAAAAATAACGAGCGTCTTTATTTTACTCCTTGACAATATTAAAATTTCGGTTATCATTCAGTTTCCAAGCGGACTTTTATCGGCGTAATTTCGCGCCCCCGCCGCGCAAGCAAACGGCGGTCGAAAAGGTCGCGGCGCGAAAATCGCTTTGACGATATAAAGCATAGAGAGAGTTTATCAAAAACTAACGAGAGAGTTTCAATGCCGACCATTAATCAATTGGTGCGTAAAAACCGCAAACAACAACACAGCAACACGAAGACCCCGGTTCTCGAAGGCTGCTCGCAAAAACGCGGCGTCTGCCTCTTGGTTCGTACGATGTCGCCGAAAAAGCCGAACTCCGCGCTTCGTCGCATCACGCGCGTTCGTCTCTCGAACAACAAAGAAGTTACCGTTTACATCCCGGGCGAAGGCCACAAACTGCAAGAACACTCGATCGTTCTTATTCGCGGCGGCCGCGTTCGCGACCTCCCGGGCGTTCGTTACCAAGTCGTCCGCGGCACCTTGGACGCGACCGGCGTCGAAGGCCGTCGTCAAGCGCGCAGCCGTTACGGCGCGAAAAAGAACGCCGGCCCGGCGAAAAAACGCTAATTTTTGCGTTTTGAACCGACTTTTTAACGGTTTGTTCAAGATTTAGCGACGTTTGTTTTTCCAAGCGTCGCGCCCGTCCGTTCCTTATTTTTGCGAACGGGCGACCTATTTAACCAACAATTAACGCGTGAAGTCCTGCGAAACGCACGTTTCGTAAGCAACGTCGCCAAGACCGTTTCGGTCGTTCGGAGACGGAGTAACGTCGGTTGTTTTTTACCGGCCTTAAGCTCTCTCGTTCTCTCGTCGCGACCCGTTGCGTTCCGGACTTCGATTTGAATATTAGAAAGTGTGAAACGTTATGGGTCGTATTACCGCCAGTAGAAAACAATTGAAAGGCGATCCGGTCTACGGTTCGCTGTTGGCCAGCAAATTCATCAACTGCTTGATGTGGGACGGCAAAAAGACCGCCGCGCAAAAGATTTTCTACGACGCGTTGGAAATCCTCCGCGGCAAAGTCGAAGACGTCGAACCGCTCGAAGTCTTCACGACGGCGCTTGAAAACGTTAAGCCGAGCATCGAAGTTCGTTCGAAGCGCGTCGGCGGCGCGTCCTACCAAGTTCCGATGCCGGTCAAAGCGAACCGCGCTCAATCCCTCTGCATCCGCTGGATTCTGATGGCCGTTCGCGACAAGAAGGGTCAACCGACCGCGCAAAAACTCGCTTCGGAACTCTTCGACGCTTACAACAAGCAAGGCGTCGCCTACACGAAGCGCGAAAACGTCCACCGTATGGCGGAAGCGAACAAAGCGTTCGCTCACTTCGCGAACTGATCGTCGACTTAACGCGCCGCGCCGTTTCGATTTTCGAACCGCGTCGGCGCGCCGTCTCGATTCGCTAAAAAAGCGTCTTTCGATTTTGTCGAAAGACGCTTTTTTATTTCTCGTCGTTCTTATTTCTTGCCGTTCGAACGTTTGTTCGTCTCTTCTTTCTCGTTATATTCCAACGTTTTAAGCTCGCCCGATTTCGCGCGCGACGCCCCGGACTCGGAGAAACGCGTTTCGCCGTTTTCCTCTCCGCGCGACGACGGCGTTTATCTTTGCGCCGCGTCGTTTGCGGAGTCGACGCTCCAATCGACCGCCTCGACTTCTCGCAACGCCTCGGCCGCCCAAGCGCGTTCGCCGTAAAGCTCTAGCAAAGCCGACCTTATCTTTTCCGCTTCCGCGCGATTCGTCGACTCGAGCGCGACGGCGGCGCTCCAACGCTCGGCGATAAACGCCAAATCTTCGGCGCGAGCTTTTTCCCGTTCCTCCAAGAGCCGTTCGAGCTTTCGAGTCGCGACGGCGACGAACGCTTGCGTTAACGCCGCTTCGTTCGGTTCGTCGTTTTCGGAGTTTTGAGTCGACGCCGCTTCGTTCGGTTCGTCGTTTTCCAACGTTCGCGCCCCTTTTTCCTCTTGCGGCTCCGACGCCAAAAGCTCGATAAAAGCGGTCAACTTAACGACGCCTTCGTCCGGATTCTCCTCCGCGACGCGAAGCGCGTCGAGATACGCTCGTTCGATCGGGCCCGACGGCGCGCTTCGACGCCTCCGCGCAAGTCGACGTTCGAGCCGATTTTCGGTCGACTCTACTTCCAAACGTTCGAGCCATTCGCTCGCCGTTTCGGAACGCGAGTCGTTCGGATAAAGCTCGACCATTTGTCGCAAATCTTTTTCCGCTCGTCTCAGCGCGCCGGAAAGTTCGTCGTCCGGGACGTTGAGTTCGCTTTCAATTCGCTCGAACAAACGATCGGCGGACGGGGCTTGAAAAACGCGCCCGAGAAACGCGATCAATCCGCCCAAAACAAAAACCGTCGCCAAAATTTGCGCCGTCCGCCAAATCGAACGCTTCTCGGACTTCTGAGGAAGCGCGTCCAACTCTCTTTCGTCGATCGAGACAAAACGCGACCTTTTATACTTATCTAAAGAGGTTGCTTCGACTTCCTCCGCGTCGTCGACTTCGTCGTCGTTTTCCGCCGGCGCCGTCGACGGCTCGTTTTCGCGCTCCGCTTCCCAATTTTCCGTCTCGACGGCGGTCGGCGCGCAAAAATCACTTTCCGATTCGCCGTTTCCGGAACCGAACGCGACCGCCGCGCCGCCGACGCGTCGAACGTCCGCGGTCGCCGACAATTCGAAATCGTCGTCCGCGTCGTTCTTTTCTCCCGACGCGACGTCCTCCGCCAGCACAAAATCGCCGCTCTCCGACGCGTCGAAAGCAAGGGTCGACGTCGAACCGTTCGGGTCGCGTTCGTCCTCGTCGTTGACCTCCGTCGTTCTTTCGAACGGCGACGCGGCGTTTTCCTCCGCTCGCTCGTCGCTCAACGCGCGATAAGGAATGTCGGGCGCCGCGTCGTTCAACGTTTCAAACGCTTCTTCTTGCGCGTCTTCGCCGCTTGTTCCGCCCTCCGCTTCGGCTTCGAGCGCTCGTCCGTCGATAAAAAATCGACAATTTTGAAACGGATTCCCGTTTTCAATTCCCGAAGCGGTTTTCAAGATACCTTCGAGTCGACGTCCGACTAAGCGCGCGTCGCCGGGCCGTTTTTCCGGCGAAATTTGCAACAATTCCCTCAAAAACGCGTCCAAAACGTTCGGCGCTTCCGGTCGCGCTCGCCGAATCGACTCCGGCGTCTCCTCGTTGTAACGTCGCAACAACTCCGGCAACGACCGAGCGCGATACGGCGGTTCGCCCGTCAAAAGCGCGTACAAAAGCGCCCCGAGCGCGTAAAGGTCGGCGCGCGGCGTCAACGGCCCCGCCTTCGCTTGCTCCGGCGCCATATACTCGATCGTTCCGACGACTTGGTTCGCTCCGGTCAAACGAGAACTGCCAAAATATTGCGCGATTCCGTAATCGGCGATCTTCACGACGCCGTCGTCGAGCAAAAGAACGTTCGCCGGCTTCACGTCGCGATGAACGACGCCGCGATCGTGCGCGTGTTTCAGCGCGCGGCAAATAGAGACGCCGATATAAACGGCCTCTTCCCAAGTAAAACGTCGACCGCGCTTCAAGAGCGTCGCCAAACTCGGCGCGGCGACGTACTCCATCGCGTAATAAAGGACGCCGTCCTCCTGCCCGAAGCCGTAAAGTTTGACAATATTTTCGTGTCGCAGCAGTTTTAACGTCGAGATTTCCGCTTCGAATCGTTCGCGCTCCGACTCGAGCGGCGTCAAGAGCGTTTTGACGGCGACGATCTGCCCGGTCTCCTCGTGTCGGGCGCGATAGACGGCGCCCATTCCGCCGCGTCCCAGCAAACGCTCTAAAATAAACGGCCCGAAACGTTCTTGACGATTCATTGTTGCTCCCGTTTGCGACGACGCGCCCGCCCCGTCGAGCGCTCGAACGCGCGACAAGAATGCTAAATTTCGTTCCCGATAAAGCGAACGAAAAACGGTAAGACCTAAAAGCGGTAAAGAAAAGTTAAGAATTCGACGCGCCGACCTTCGACGTCGAGAACGAACGCGCAAAGCGTCGACGCTCCAAGTCGACCGTTATTTTTTCGGCGGCGCGAATTTTACTTTATCGACCATTTTAACAATTTGCCCGTCGGAATTCAAGTACCCCGCGACGGCGGTGATCGCTTGAACGGCGTATCGATAACGAAGCCCCGGGTCGCAATCGAGTTCGACCTCCAAATCGTCGCGAAACTCCGGCGTTCCGGCGCCCGCGTAAGCGTCGGCAAAAGCGACCTCGTTTTGATTAATATAACGGTAAACGGCGGAGCGCAGCGCGTTCATATCGCCGAGCGCCGCGTCGCCGAACCGAATTCCGGAGAGTTCGCCGCGCGCGTCGGCCGTCAACCGAACGACGACCGGCGTCAATTCGTCGAGCGTCGGCGCTTGGTTCGATTGCGCCTCGACCGGCATTCGAATCGCAAAGTCTCCCTCGACCTCCGGCGTTTTATAAGTAATAACAAAAAACGCCAGCAACAAAAAGACAACGTCGATCATCGACGTCATCTGCAATTCGACTTTTTCCGTTTTCGGGGTTCTGCGACGCTCGCTCATCGTTCGCCTCCGTCCTTTCGCCTCTTTTTCGTTCTCCGTTCGCCGTCGTTCGTCGCGGCGCGACCAACGTTCGAGCGAAAAAGGCGCCCGTTCGCCGAAGCGCCGTCTCGTCTATTTTAGTCGAAACGCGCGCTCGTTTCAAGGCGATTTCGCGTCGTCTTTGCAAAAAGCGTCGAAAAACGTTCTTTAAGACGCGCCGAACGCTCGTCGAGAACGCTCCGTCAACGATTCGGCGCCAACATCGACGCAACCGACGGCGCGGCGACAAAATCGACCGTCGCGACGAAAGGAGACGGCGCCAAAGCCGAGGCCAACGCCGTTTTGTCCCCCGCTTGCGCAAAACTCGCCGATCGCGCGATTCGCGTCGTCTCTTCCGTTCCGTCCAATTCGTTTTTCGCTTCTAAAACGTCGAGCGAAACAAAATTTTGAGAAACCGCCGTTCGCCCGTTTTCCCCTCGACGGCGCGCCGCCGCGTCGGCGTTTTTCCCGCCGCGCCCCGACGAATCGCCAAACGCGCCTTCCAAGAATCCGCTCAACGGTTTCGAACGCGCAGGATGTTGCAACTTGTGCACCGCCTTCGCTTCGATTTGACGAACGCGCTCGCGAGTAACGGAAAAAATGCGCCCGACTTCCTCCAACGTGTACGCGTACCCGTCGGCGAGCCCGAAACGGAGACGTATAATCTCGCGCTCGCGGAACGAAAGCGCCGACAAGGCTTCGTCGAGCCGTTCGCGGAGCGCCGCGCGGTTCATCTCGATCAACGGGTCGTTTTTGCGCGGGTCTTCAAGAAAATCGCCGAAAAAGCTCTCGTCGCTCCCTTCGACCGGACGGTCGAGCGACAACGGCGGACGCGAAATTTGAATCGCCGCGCGAATTTCGGAGGGCGACAACCCGGAAAGTTTCGCGATTTCTTGCGGCGTCGGCGCGACGCGAGTTCGGCGAGTCAATTCGCGCGACGCTTTGCGCACCGCCTTCAACGTTTCGAGCAAATGATTCGGAATCCGAATCGCGCGGCATTGTTCGGCGATCGCTTTCGAAATCGCCTGCCGAATCCACCAAGTCGCGTACGTCGAGAATTTGAACCCGCGTTTGTGTTCGAATTTGTCGACGGCGCGCATCAACCCGGTGTTCCCCTCTTGAATCAGATCGAGGAAACTCAACCCGCGGTTGCGGTACCGTTTCGCAATACTGACGACAAGCCGCAAATTGCCCGCCGAGAACGTCCGTTTCGCCGTCTCGAACTCGCGTCGTTTTTGCGCGACGAACGCCAGCTTGCGGTCGAGCGAAGCCAACGTTTCGTTCGCGGCGAGGCGCTGACTTCGCAAAAAGCGAACGCATCGTCGATATTCGGCGCGTAATTCCTCGTATTCCGCGCCGTGTTCAAAAGCGAAGCGACGCGCGGCCCCGGTCGCGCCGCGCCAAACGGGAAAAGCGTCGGCGGCGCTCGGTTCTAAATAGGAAACGTCGTCTTTCGAAAGCGAAATTTCAAACGGTTCGTCGACGACGGAAGCGCTCGGTTTATCCGAAACGTCGTTTCCCGCGCCGTCGAGTCGCGCCAAACGTTCGCGCAACGCTTTCGCTCGTTCGTACCGTTCGCGAATTTTTTCGTTGCGACGCGTTAATTTATCGAGAAACGGCGCGAACGATTGCGTTCGGAGGTCGAGTTCGTTCAACAATCGGAACGCCCGACGACGGCGCGACGCCAACGCTCGTCGACGTTCGACGCGCTCTTCCGCCGTCAACGTTCCGGATTGGAGCGCCAAGAAATCGTCGCGATTCTTCGCCAAGACGCCGCGCAAGGTCGCGAGGGCCGGGCCGAGAAGCGCGTGAAAACGTTTTTTCGCGCTCAAATCGGCGACCGAAACGTCGATCGTTCGGTCGAGTCGAGCGCGACCGCGTTGAATTTTCGTCAACAATTCGACGGCGTCGCGAACGACCCAATCCATCTTCAAGACGGCGCGACGAAACGCTCGACGCGTCGTTTCAATTTCGCGAGCCGCGCGGCGTTCCTCGTCGCGGGTCAACATCGGAATATCGCCCATTTGCACCAAGTAAATGCGAATCGGGTCGTCGAACGCGTCGGCGACGGCGGACGCGTCGGTTTCGTCGACGTTTTCCGTTTCAAAGACGTCGTATTCGGCGTCGAAATCGTCGCGATCGTCAAAAAACTCGTCCGCTGAAGCGCCGCGTTCGTCCGCGTAAGAAAAGTCGTCTAAAAACAACGCGTCGCTGGAAAAGGCGTCCGAGTCAATGAAAGACGGGTCCAAACCTTCTTTATCGAAGTCGTCAAAACCGCGTTTCATATAAAAGTCGCTCCTGTTCGTCAGTTGCCGCGCCGTTTATTTTCGTCGCCGTCGCGACAAGCGTTCGTTCGAAGGAACGAGCGCGGCGATACGAAAAAGCGGGAGAAAAAAGCTCCCGTCGCTCAGTAAAAAAGGCGTTGGCGCGCAAGACGCTTCAAAAATCGCTAAAATCGACAATTTCGGCATTGTCAAGGAAAAACGTCGCGGGGCGCTCCTTTTCTTTCCCCTAATATCGGCGCTTACGCGTCTTCGCTCGACGACTTTAACCCAATCGTCGCCAAGACTTGAGAATCGCGCGCCGCTCTAACGTCTTTATTCGCGACAATCGTTATATTCGGAGTCGATTTTATCGTCCGCCGTTCGCCGCCCTAATCGTCAAAAAAACAGCGTCTTATTTATTTTGCGCAATTTAGCCAACTTACCGTTATTCTAAAACCTTTTTTCATTTACGCAACGAACCAAAAAGAAAAACCCGCCTCAAATTTCTTCTTAACGGGTTTGCCTAACAGTTTTTTTCGTCAAAAACGTTTTTTTTAGAACATTAAAAGGCGCGTCGTTCGTTTCAAGAGCGCGACTTAATCGGTTTAGCGCAAATTTTCAGCGCGGATTCTTTAAAAATATCGCCTCGCCCTAGCGCAAAATCGAGATTTAAGTAAAATAAATAAACCCGACGAAGAACGAGCGAGCGGTCGACCTTTGTTTCGACGCGTCTTCCAACGCTCGACCGTTTTCGCATTCGAAGTCGAATCGCACGTTTCGCCGACTTCCGTTTAAGATTTCCTCTCCTAAACACCAACGACGACAATAAGGATCGTTTAATGCAAAAAATAGACGTCGTAACGGTCGACGGGCCGGCCGGAGCGGGCAAAAGCGTCGCGACGCGACGGCTCGCCGAACGCTTGGGAATCGAATATCTCAACACCGGCGCGATGTACCGAGCGATCGCGCTTTGCGCTCTTCGGGAAAACGTCGCCTTAACCGACGCCGACGCGTTGACGCGAATCGCTCGCGAACGCCGTTTGGAGTCGAGAAGCGGACGCGTTTTCCTCGACGACGAAGACGTTTCGGACGCGGTGCGGTCGCCGAAGGTTTCGCAGTCGGTCAAATACCCGGCGGGCGCGCCGTCGGTTCGAGCGATTTTGGTCGAAAAGCAACGGGAAATCGGCCTTTCGCGCCCGATCGCGACGGAGGGGCGCGACCAAGGAACGGTCGTTTTTCCGGACGCGCTTTGCAAATTTTACTTGACCGCTTCCCCGAAAGAGCGGGCGCGGCGGCGGTTCGGCGAATATCAACGCCGCGGCGAAACGGTCGACTTCGACGAACTTCTCCGCCAAATCGTCGAGCGCGACCGGCAAGACTCGGAGCGGGAAATCGGCCCGCTCAAGCGCCCGGAAGACGCCGTCTCGATCGACAGCGACGGAAAAACGGTCGAGGAGGTCGTCGCCGAAATGGAACGAATCGTTCGAGAGAAACGCCGCGAAGCCGGATTCTAAGCCGTCGAACGGCGGCGCAAAGTTTCGCCTTTTCTCCTATTTCAACGCAATCGTCTAAAAAAACGCGCCTCCCGACGTCGAGAAGCGCGTTTTTCGTTAAGCGTTAAAATCAAAAGCGAACGTTTGCCGTCGCCAACCGACAATTACCGCGTCAATCATTGATAAACGCGAACGTAATCGATTACGTAGTCGGTCGGGCAAGTGTCGTCGGCGATCTCGCCGCCCCAAGAGCCGCCGATCGCGGTGTTCAACAGGAGGTATTGCGGTTTGTCGAACGGCCAAACTTCCGTTTTCTTTTCTTCTTCGGAACGCAAAAATTCAAGAACGACTTCCTCGTCGACCAAAATCGTCAATTTATCTTCCGTCCATTCGAGCGCGTACACGCAGAAACGGCCCTCCGGATTCCCGGGCTCGACGTTGTTTCCCTTGCTGACGACTTTCCAAGACTCGGCGGCGCCGCGACGATGCATATGAATCGTCCCGTAAACGCGCCCCGGCTCCTTGCCGACGTACTCCATAATGTCGATTTCGCCGCAACGGGGCCAGCCGACTTCGCGAATGTTCGTTCCCATCATCCAAATCGCCGGCCAAATTCCCTTTCCTTTCGGAAGACGCGCCCGCACCTCGACGCGACCGTAAAACCAACCCGCTTTGCCGAGCGTATTAATGCTGCCGGACGTGTATTCGGCGAAGTCGCGCCCTTTCGACCCCGGTTTGCCGGCGATCGGGAACTTCTCTTTCAGCGTTCGAATCGTCAGCGCGCCGTCCTTTTGGAAGACGTTTTCGAGGCGGTCGGAGTAATATTGCGCTTCGTTGTTGCGGATGTAACCGATTTCATACCCCCATTTTTCCGGGTCGGGCGCGCCGACGCCGTCGAACTCGTCGTTCCAAACGAGTTTCAGTTCGCGACCGTCCGACGTTTTGATCGTTTGCGGAACGTTCTTCGAGTCGACGACGCGAGTCGACGCGTCGGAAGCGTCGGCGGCGAAGGCGTTAAACGTCGAGAGCGAAACGGCTAAAGCCGCGAAAAGGGGCGAAAATCGGGCGACGCGTTTCATCGAAAGTCCTCCTTCGTCGCGACGGCGGCGTTTGTTTATCCGCGCTTTTCCGCAAACGCCGCGACGTTCGAAGACGTTCGTTCAACGTTTGCGAAAAAAACCGGAAAACGCCGCGACGACGCGACAAAAATCGTTAAAAGAAATAAAAATCGAGCCGACGCGCCTCGTCGTTCGGTCGCGCCGCTCGGTCGTTTCGTTTCATTCGTTTATTTTGGACGTTTCCGCTTCCGACTCGGCGTTTTGCGACGTTTCGGCGCTTTCCAACGACTTTTCCGCTTCCGGAGACTCGACGTTTTCCGGCGACTTTTCCGTCTCCAACGTTTCGGCGCTTTGCGGAGTTTCGACGTTTTCCGGCGACTTCTCCGTTTCCGGCGTTTCGACGTTTTCTTCCTTTTTCTCCGGCGCGATAATCTTTCGCAACTCGACCGCCGCGGCGCGTTTCGGGAAGTTCCCTTTAGAACGCAACGCCAAGTCGAGCAACGTCAACGCTAAACTCTTATCTTCCCTAACGTTCGCGATCTCGGCGAGATAATAGGCGACGGTCGGCGAAAATTCGCCGGAGTCGAGCATTGGGCCGAAAATCGCGTCCGCTTCGCGAGCGGCGCCGGAGAGGAAGAGCGTCCAAGCGTAAGTCGCGGCGGCGTCCTGCGAATCCGGGTAAGTTCGGTAATTTTTAGCGGCGATGGCGCGCGCTTGCGCCAATTTTTCTTTATTCCGTTGGTCGAGAAGCGCGAGCGCGAGCCCGTTCGACGCTTCGAAACTCGTTCCGTCGACGAAGGTCGCCCGGCGAAACGCGTCTTCGGCGACCGCGTATCCTCCGGCGTAAAGCGCGACCCAACCGCGCAACGCCCAACCGTCGAAATCGTTTTTCCCCTCCGCTTCGAGTTCGCCGACGAGCGCCGCCGCTTCGTCGAGCTTGTTCCAACGCAGGTAGAGACGCGCGAGTTGCGCTCGTTCGCGTCGCGCCGCCGTTTCGATCAACGCGCCTTGCGCTTGCAACCGTTCGAACGCTTCGTCGAGTCGGTCTTCGGCGTCGAGCGTCGTCGCCGTTTGCAGCCAACCGGGCCAAAGCCGTTCGTCGAGCGCCGCCGCTTCGTCGAACGCTTTTTCCGCGTCGTCGAGACGGTTCCGTTTGACCGCCAAATACCCGAGATTCCAACGCGCTTGAACGTTTTTCGGGTTCGCGTCGACGACTTTTTGCGTCAACTCGGCGGCCTCGTCGTACCGTTCGCGACGTTCGGCGAGAAGCGCGCGAACGTTCAACGCCTCTTCGCGAAGATAATCGATTCGCGTCGACTCCGGAAAGCGCGCCGCGTATTCGACGTTCAATTTGTCGGCTCGTTCGAGAAGAAGCGCCGCTTCCAAATATCGTCCTTCGCGAACGTCGATTCCGGCCAACTGCAGGAACGCTTCCGGGTCGCCGGGATAATCTTCCGCCGTTTTCTCCAATTCGCGCCGCATTTCGAGAAAACGTTCGTTATTCGAATAAAGGAGCGCCAACATAACGCCCGGCGGGTCGGAATCGGGGTTCGCGTCGTAAAGTTCCTTCAACAGCCGATAAGCGAGATCGGGATTTCCCGCCAAATACGCGTCGACCGCCGCCTCCGCTTCCGGACTCGCGCCCGGAACGCCGCCTTCCGCCGTTTCGTCGTCTTGCGCCGTTTGCGCGTTTTCCGGCTCTTGCGCGACTTCCCCGGCTTGCGCCGTTTGCGCGTTTTCCGACTCTTGCGCGACTTCCCCGCCCTGCGCCGTTTGCGCGTTTTCCGGCTCCTGCGCGACTTCCCCGGTTTGCGCCGTTTGCGCGTTTTCCGGAGTCGGCGGCTCTTGCGCAAAAAGTTCGGACGCCGAAACGCCGGTCAGCGCCGCCGTCAACGCGACGACCGCCGCGCGCCGTTTGCTTTTCGTCCAACCGTTTCCGCCGTTCGTCTTTTTCTTCATCGCCGCGCCTTTTTCGCCTTTCTTTTGAGTCCGCGTCGCCGGTTTTCTTACTTGCCGACGTTATTTTACCCGATTCGACGCGGCGTTTCAACGGTTCGCGCCGTTTTTTTGTCGACTTTTCGCTCGTCCGCCGTCAACGCCCCGCGCCGAATCGACGCTCCGCGTCGCGACGCAACGCTTCCGCGTCGTCGCGCCGACCGATTTTTT
>JAFSFF010000395.1 GCA_017435375.1 Thermoguttaceae bacterium | reverse complement strand
TTTTTAAGGCGTTCTATCGCGGCGGCGTCGAGTTCTTGGTAGACGGCGCCGGTATGAATCGACGGTTTTTCGTCGTCGGAGACGCGTTCGCCGAGGGTCGACGGAAGAACCGTTTCGTCGGCGCCGAGGCGCATGCCCGCTTCGTCGTAAGACGCGTCGGTGAACGGGCCCGCGCCGAAAATCCAACGGTCGCGGATGTTCGAGGATTTCGTTTTGAGCCCGGACTGCCAAACGATCGCGCCGGTCGTCTTGTTGTACGCCCACATATTCAACTTGACTTGCGCTTTTTGGTCGGTGCGTTTGACGAGCGCGAACTCCGGAATCGAGGTCGCCGCGAGCGTTCCGATGGCGGGAATCGACGTTTCAGGAATACCGTACATTAACTCGTAGCGGTTGGTGCCGACGGTTCCGGGCGCGACTTCGAGAACGTAATCGGCGTCGTCGAGCGCGTCGCGAACGAACGCGCCGTTCGCGGCGAGCTGCTGGCGAATGAGGCTCTTGAGGTAGTCGGAGTCGGTCGTCGAGTTGGCGATTTTGATATGCACTTTGAGTCCGGCGAGGCGCGAATAGTCGTATTCGTCGACGACGTCTTCCATCGCGCTTGAAATGAGGAGTTGTTCGGTCGCGGTGCGGCCGGTGTCGCTGAATTTGGTCGTGCCGCAACCGACGAGGGGCGCCGTCGCGAAAACGAGAACGAGCGGCGAAAGCGCGGCGAAACGGAGCGGCGAAACGGAGGAACGCGGGGAAAAAGGTCGAGTCATAACGAAGTAAAGCCGACGAACGTTTCGCGTCGTCGAGCGGCAAAAACGAACGCAAAGGGGGCGGAAACAACGGAAGCCGATATTTGCGTCGAGTATAACGAATTTTCCGGCGTCGCGAAAGAGCGTTTTGGAAGAACGCGACGCGAAAACGGGAAGTTTTTCGCGTCGCGGCGGTTAAAATAGCGGAAATGCGGAGACGGCGAGGGGTGAAAAACGGGTTAACGGACGATTCGTCGCGTCGGTTCGGTCGCGGGAACGAGACCGGTTTTGTCGGTTTTGTCGATTGGAGCGTTTTTGGGGGGCAAGGTCGAACGAGCGGTTGCGTCGGCGGTTTTCGGCGCGTCGGAGTCGGTCGGTTCGGCGGGCGTCGACGGCTCGAGGTCGCGTCGAGCGAGTTCGAAGCGCGGAACGATCGTTTCGGGCCGAATCGCGATTTCGACGCGGCGGTTGCGTCGACGGTTCGTTTCGTTTTCGTTCGAGACGATCGGCGAAACGGCGCCGCTTCCGCCGACGATCGTTTGATTCCGCGCGACGCCGGTTTCCTCGACGAGGAACTCCGCGACGAGATAAGCCTTTTGAACGCTTGCCGCCTGCGCCGAAAGCGCGTCTTCCGGACGCGCCGGGTCGAGATCGGAGTGTCCTTGAATCGCGAGAACGTTCGTCGGATAGCGGCGCAACACGTCGGTCGCGAGGAGGCGGAGGCGGTCTTTCCCCTCTTCGCTGAACTCGTTCGAGTTCGGTTTGAAGAGGAGATCGTCCTGCAACTCGATCGTCGCGACGTCGCCGTCGCGGCGAATCGGGAGGATTTTCGGGTCGGAGAGGCGCAAGTCGAGCGCGGCGACGCTGTTGTTCGGGACGACGACGGTCGAAGAGGGGCGGCGCGAGGCGGCGTCTTGGAGTCGGCGTCGTCGTTCGAGGAATTCGCGTTCGGCGCGGAGTTCGTTTGCGTCGGCCAAAAGGAAGCGGTTTTTTTCGGCGAGTTCGGCGTTTTGGCGACGGAGCGCGGCGACCGTTTCCTCCGCGTCCCGGCGATAGGTTGCCGTTTGGCGCAGGAGCGATTCGTTCGCGTCGATTCGGCGGCGGGCGTCGGCGCGCGCTTCGAGGAGTTCTTCGCGCAGGCGGCGTTCTTCGCGTTGTTCGGCGGCGCCGAAATCGCCGGACGAAAGCGGAGCGGGCGCGACGGGCGACGGCGACGGATTGAAGGCGGGAAGAGACGGCGGCGCGGACGCCGGGTCGGCGACCGGAGCGGGACAAGCGGAAGCGCTCGACGGCGACGCGTAAAAACCGCCGAGCGCGCCGTTCGACGGCGACGGTTGAACGGGCGTTCCGTCGGCGGCGTAAGTCGCGGCGGGAAGCTCCGAGTATTCGACTTTCTCGACGAGCGGCGTCGGCGCGTCGGGCGCGGCGGGTTTGCGGGCGAATTTCACCGAGTCGGAAACGCAACCGACGAACGACGGAAGGAGCGCGACGGCGAGCGGAGCGCGAAGGGGGAAGGAACGGCGCATAAACGTTTCGCTTTCTTGGGCAAGGGAGAAAAAGGACGGCGCGTCGGCGACGGCGCCGGAACGTCGGGTCGCGAAAAGTTTAGAATCGCGTCGCCGGAGCGGAGAAAGAACGGAACGATTTTCGGGCGAAATTGTCGTTTGCGCGGCGAAAAGGGGAAATAAGGAAAATAGGCGAAATGGCGAAGATAAAGGAAACGCGGAAAGAAAAAGGTCGACGCGCTTGCGAGAAACGCGTCGACCCGCGACCGCCGACCGACCGAAAAGCGGCGAAACGTCGAAAAAAGGAAACGAAAACGACGAACGACGCTTAACGGCGCGGCGGAGAAAAACGGTTCGACCGATTCGGACGGTTGAATCGACTGAATCGATTAAAACGGTCGAGACGGTCGAGACGGTCGAGTCGGTCGGGTCGGTCGAACCGAGAAAAACGGCTAGTTTTGCGCGTCGGCGAGGCCGTAAATCTGCAGCGCGAGGTCTTTGACGCCCTTCAAGTCGAGCTTGCCGGTTCCCAAAATCGGAATCGCGTCGACCTTGCGGAAGTTGGCCGGCGACGGAACCCAAAGTTGCGGAAGTCCGGTCGCGGCGGTTCGCGTGCAAAGC
>JAFSFF010000394.1 GCA_017435375.1 Thermoguttaceae bacterium | reverse complement strand
TTGGCGACTTTCCCGCGACCTGCCGCCGCTTCTCGAACGTTGCGTCGAGCTGCTGTCGGAAACGACCGCGTTCGTTATGTTGACCTGTCATACGCCCGGCTTCGAAGCGCCGACGCTCGATCGTCTCCTTCGTTCGACGTTCCGCGCTCGTTTCGGCGCCGAAACCGGTTTCCGCCGCCTCGCGAAACCGCTCGGAATCGAGTCGCGAAAGAACGGAACCCTTCCGGCGGGCGATCTCGCGCTCCTCGTTCGCGAAACGAAGTAAAACGCTAATAAAGCGATAAGACGCAAATCAAAAATCGCGCCGAAAACGGAAAAACGCTCGACGCTTCCTCGAACGCGCTCCCGTTTTCGACGCGATTTTCTCGTTTCTCAACGCGGCGTTTTTCTCGCGCTCCTCCGCCGCCCGGCAAGCGAAACGCTCAAAGCGCCCTTCGCCCGCCGCGACCGTTCGAAAGAGGACGCGCCGACGTCGCCCAACGTTTAAAACGCCGTTAATCCTTTTCCGTTTGAATTTTCTCAAACGTTTCTTGCAAAAGCTCGCGCAATTTCTCCGCGTCGAACTCGTTTCGCGTTCGGAAACGCAAGTAAACGGCGTCGAAATCGGCGTTCGACGCGTCGACTTCCGGCTCGAATCCGACGTCGGCGACGCGACCGAGCGGAACGGTTCCCTTCGGCGCGTTGATTTGAACGCAAACGAAATCGCAATTCTTCGTGTAAACTTGGCACCAAGGCCGTTTCGCGCCCTTTTCGAAAAACGGAACGAAAACCTTGTTCGTCCAAACCGGTTTCGACTCGGCGGAAATCGATTCGACGACCTCGAACGCTCTTAACAAAATCCCGAACGGCCAACGCGCTTTGTCGCTTCCGCCGTAAAAGCCGCCCGGCGACATATGCCATTCGCGCCCCTGCGTTTTCCAAGGCGTCAAGTCGATTTCGTTCTCTTTCGCCCGTTCGATCTCCTCGCCGAACCGCTCGACGGCGCGGTCGAGAAACGCCCAAAATTCCGGTCGGTCGATCTCGTCGAACGAAAAGACTTTCAGCTCGATCTCTTGCCAATGCCCCGCCGTTTCGACTTTGACGCGCGGCTGCGTCCCGTACAACGGGATTTCGTCGACGTCGTTCAACGGTTTCAAATCGAGTTCGCGAACGAGCGTCGCTTGGTCGAACGTATCGGCCGCCGTTCGGAATTTCAGTTTGAGGAGCCATTCTTCGGAAGTCAGCGCGTGAAAAAACCAGCCGAGCGACTTCTTTTCGGCCCGAATTTCAACGATCGTTCGATTATTCCAGTCGGTTTCCGCTAAAATCGGCGACTCTTCCAACCGGTCGACGACGGCGGCCAACGCTTTTCCGCTCCAACGGCAAGGCGTTCCGACGCGGCTCGTTCGCGTTTCGCAGTGCCAGCGCCGCCCGTCCGTTTCCCAAGGCGTCGCGACCGACTCGCTTCCCAGCTCCTCGGCGACCTCTTCGCTCTCGATCGTCGGCGTTTTTTGACTCGCCCAATATTCTTTAACGTCCAAAACGGGCCGCTCGGCGAACGTTCCTTCGCGGAAAACGTCGATCAGCGCCTCGCCGGTATGACTGCGGAGCGTCGTTCGCCGCTCTTCCTCCGACGCCGCCAGCCAACGCGCCGAATACTCGGCCAACCGCTCCGGCGTCCCGGCGAACACGAGCCGCCCCCCTTCGAGCCCGGCCTCCGGCCCGACGTCGATAATCCAGTCGGCGTTCTTGATTACGTCGAGGTTGTGTTCGACGACGACGACGCTATTTCCCAAGTCGACGAGGCGATGCAACACGTCGAGCAACTTGCGAACGTCGTCGAAATGGAGCCCGGTCGTCGGTTCGTCGAGAATGTAAAACGTTTTCCCGGAATCGACTCGCGAAAGTTCCGCCGCCAACTTGACGCGTTGCGCTTCCCCGCCGGAAAGGGTCGGCGACGGTTGCCCGAGCGTCAAATAGTCGAGCCCGACGTCGCAAAGCGTCCGCAAAATCCGCGCGATCGGCGGAATCCGCTCGAACAATTTTAGCGCGTCGCCGCAAGTCAGTTCGAGCGCGTCGGCGATCGACTTTCCGCGAAACTTCACTTCGAGCGTTTCGGCGTCGTACCGCTTCCCGCCGCAAGCGTCGCAGGTAATCCAAACGTCGGCGAGGAAATGCATTTCAATTTTCAAAAGGCCGGAGCCTTCGCACTTTTCGCAACGTCCGCCCGGCGCGTTGAAGCTGAATCGGCGCGGCGCGTACCCGCGAGTTTTCGCTTCGGGTAATTCGGCGTAAAGTCGACGAATCAAGTCGAAAACGCCGACGTAAGTCGCCGGATTCGAGGTCGGCGTTTGCCCGATCGGCGCTTGGTCAACTTGAACGACTTTGTTAATTTTATCGACGCCGACGAGTTCGTCGCAGGAACCGGCGCGAACTTGCGAACGGTTCAAGATTCGCGCTAAGTTCCGATATAAAACGTTTTCGACAAGCGAACTTTTCCCGCTTCCGCTGACGCCGGTAACCGCGACGAACGCCGAGATCGGGAACGGAACGTCGATCGACTTCAAGTTGTTTTGCCGGGCGCCGCGCGCGATCAACCAGCC
>JAFSFF010000393.1 GCA_017435375.1 Thermoguttaceae bacterium | reverse complement strand
CTTCCCAGTGCCAAATTTCCATATCGAAACGGAAATCTTTCGCAAACGGAATCGCGTCGAGCGAGCGGAAGCGCAAGTTGGTCGTATTCCCGAAGTTAGCGGGCCCTTCGGCGCGCGGTTGAGCGTGGAACGGCGCCTCGAAATACGCCGGCGTACACCAAGCGTACCCGTAATAATCCTCCGTCCCGGTGCCGAAGTGCGACGGGAACTCTTCGCCGTCGACGTAAATCTTTTCGTCCCCCTCGCCCCACCAAGCGGAGGTCGAGTTAACAATCGACAAGACGTCGCCAACATAAACGCCTTTGCTGTCGACGGTTAAATAATTCCAGTCGCGCGTTCCGTTCCCGGCGACCGTCTCGATTTCGCGTTCTTGCCGCCAATCGGCGCGGAAGTACATCGAATCTTCCGTCCAAGGCCGTTTCTTATAATAAACGGCGTATTCGACGTCGACGTCTTGGTCGCCCCAATTCACAAACGAAACGCGCGCCTCTTTTTTGAACGGCATATTCCAAAACGCCTTCATCGTTCCGTCTTCGCAAACCTCGGTATACCAAGACTTATACGGATTGACGCCGACGCCGGAGCCGAAAAATTCGCCGACCGGAACCCAAACGGTTTCCTCGCCGTCAAACGAAATCGCCAAAATAACGCTTCGCGACGCGGCAACAATATCCTCGGCGTGCAGTTTGACGTCGATTTCGGTCAAGGCGCCCGGCCCGCGAACGCGGTGCGCGCCGAAGAGGCCTTCCATTTCCTCCGACTTCATATAACGCTTGAAACCGCGCGTTTCGGCGTTCATTCCGAAGGTCGTTTTTCCCGGGTTCAAGAGCAGATCGCTCGTCGCGGCGATCTTATCTTTTTGCGCGTCAAGCGCTTGCGTCGAGAACGATTCGACCGTCGTTCCGGTCGGATACGTCCGATAGTTGATTTGGTAGTAAAGGTTCCCCTGCTCCTTCATATTGTCGCAAGTGATTTTGACGCTCTTCGCGTAAGGAATCGGGAGGTAAAGGTTGCGTCCGCGGGCTCGTTCCGCCGAAAGAGGCGCCCCGACGAGCGTTTCGCCGCCGACGATTTCGTCGATTTTCCCGACGACCGCCGGTTCCGCGGCGCCGTCGATATAAACGCGAACGGTCGTCTTGTAACGCGGCGCGGTGATCCACCAACGAACGACGGCGCCGGGCCCTTCCGCTTCCATCAAGACGGCTTCTTCTCGGTCGCCGTTCTTTTCGACGCGGATAAACTGCGCCGTGTCGGCGTTGGCGAACCAATTTTCCTCCGGACTCTTCGCGGCGCGGTCGTAACTACTCGCCTGTTTGCAAACATAATTCGGAAAACGGGTTAACGCGTCGCGGTCGACCATTTCGTCGAGAAGCGTCTCAAGCGAAACGGCGGCGGCGTTCGTTTTCGCGTCGACGTTCTTGTCCTCCGCTCCAACGATTAACCCGTTGTTAAACAAGAAGATAAAGAGAGCGCAAACGAAGACGCAAGCGCGCGCCGCCGTTTGAATCGAACGCGAATAAAGCGTCGTCATATCCTCGTCCTTTCGTTACTGAATTCAAATTTTCAAAAAACCGTTCGTTTTCCCAGATCGCCGTCGACTTTTCAACGCGTCGCTCGCTTTTAGGGAAAATCCGATTTTCGGCAAAGTTCGTCCTCTTAAGGATACCCGTTCGCGCCGTGAAAATCAAGGGGGCGGAAAGCGATTTTGCCGCAATTTTACGCAAAAAACGCGAAAAAATCGTCGACGGCCCGATCGGCGCCACTCCGCCGCAATAAAACCGCCGCCTCTACCGTCGCGCCCCAAGTCTCGAATCGCGTTAACGTTTCGCCGCGCCGACGCCCAAGAACGTCAAAACCCGCTTAAACGTCTTTCAATCAAACGTTTAAACGGGCTTCGTTTCATCGCGACAAAACATCGAGCGTTCGTTCCGGCGACGTCGAGTCAACGCCGAGCGCCGCCGAGGCGTCCAACCGACTAAACGCCGTAATTTCAGCCGTTAAAGCTGTTCGCGATAAGCGCCGAGGAACTCGAATCCGCCTTCGCTTTCGAGTTGCGCCAACATCTTCAACGTCGCTTCCGAACGAAGCGTCCCCTCGACGTCGAAGTAGAAACGGAACTCGAAGTCTTTGCCGAGAATCGGACGACTTTCAATTTTGCAGACGTTCAACCCCAGCGACGCAAAGCGCGAAATCAAGTTGTAAAGCGCGCCCGGGCGGTGAGATAGCGTCGTCGTGAACGTGATTTTATCGCCGTCCGGATAGATTTCGAGATTCTTCGAAATGCAAATGAAGCGCGTGTAGTTGTGGTCGCTGTTTTGGATGCGTTCGCTCAACGACGCAAGCCCGTAAATCTCGGCGCAGGAAGCGCTTGCGATTGCCGCAATATCGGCGCGATCCGAATTGGCGACAATACGCGCCGCGACGGCGGTGTTCTCGCAAACGGTCGCTTTGATTTCCGGATGTTTTTTCAAGAATTCGCCGCATTGAAGAAGGGCTTGCTCGTGCGACACGATTTCGCGAATATCGCTCAATTTAGCGCCCGGTTTCGCGAGGAGATTGTGTTCGACTTTCAGCTTTAAACACCGAACAATATGGAAGTTATATTTGCGCGTCAAGTCGTAAACGGCGTTGACGGAACCGGCGGAGCTATTTTCAATCGGCAGAATCCCGTAACGGCACATTCCGGAGTCGACCGCTTGGCAGACGCCTTCGAAATTCTTGAAATAGAAGATTTTCGGAATCGAGAACAACTTATCGCAAGCCTGTTGCGAGTACGCGCCTTCGACGCCTTGGCAAGCGACGGTCGCTTTATGCGGGAAGAAACCGGGCGTTTCCTCAAGGGCTTTGCGAACCGAATCGACAAACGGCGACGGAATATCGATTTTTTCCCGTTGGTAATCGCGGCTCAAATCCAAAAGAACGTTATAAAACGACTTAACATATTCTTCCAGCTCTTCGCCGACCGCGTCCGCCGCGTGATACACGACGTCGCGTTCCCGCTCTTGCGACAACACCTTAACGCCGTGTTCCTTCTTGTAGCGGGCGACTTCGGCGGCGGCGTCCATTCGTTCGCGGAAAAGTTTTACAATTTGTTCGTCGATCGCGTCGATACGATTTCTTTGTTCCTCGAGGTTCGTCATTTTCTTAATTCCTTCTATTAACGTCGGTTGCGGCGCGTTTTCGCGTCGAAGCTAAAACGCGCCGCCCGCTATTTGATTTCAAATTAACCGCTCCGTTTTTCAAACAATTCAAACGACGCGTTTTCGTTGCTCTTCTCAACCGCGATAAGCGAACGGGCGAATCGCTTCGACGTCTTTCATCATCGTCGCAAAGGCGTTCGGCGTCAGGGATTGCGCGCCGTCGCAGAGCGCTTTCGGCGGGTTGTTGTGAACTTCGACAATACGCCCGTCGGCGCCGACGGCGGTCGCGGCGAGCGAAGTCGGGTGAACGAGCTTCGCGTCCCCGGTGGCGTGGCTCGGGTCGACGACGATCGGCAGGTGCGTCAAGCGGCGCAACACCGGAATCGCGGCCAAGTCGAGCGTGTTGCGAGTATACGTTTCGAAGGTGCGAATCCCGCGTTCGCAAAGGATAACGTCCTCGTTTCCGCCGGCCATAATGTACTCGGCGCTCATCAGCAACTCTTGGAGCGTGCTGGACATACCGCGCTTAAGCAAGACCGGTTTCCGCATTTTACCGACTTGTTTGAGCAACTCGAAGTTTTGCATATTGCGGGCGCCGATTTGAATAATATCGACGTTTTCGAAGAGCGGAAGCTGCGACGCGTCCATCGCTTCGGTAATGATCGGCAATCCCGTTTCTTCTTTAGCTTTAAGGAGAAGCCGCAACCCTTCGGCGCCAAGCCCTTGGAAAGCGTAGGGCGAGGTGCGCGGCTTGAAAGCGCCGCCGCGAAGAATCGTCGCGCCGGCCGCCTTAACCGCCTTCGCGATCTCGATAATCTGCTCTTCCGATTCGATCGAACAAGGCCCCGCCATCGTTTGAAAATGTCCGCCGCCAATTTTGACGCCGTTCGTAAGTTCAACAACGGTATCCTCTTCGTGGAAACGACGGTTCGCTTGCTTGAACGGTTCTTGGACGCGTTGCACCGACTCGACGATTTCGAGCGCCTTCAACATATCGACGTCGACGCTCTTCGTATCGCCGACCAAACCGACGACCGTGTGCGCGTCGCCGACGCTGAGGTGCGATTCAAGCCCCATCTCTTTGAGCTGTTCGGTCAAATTCGCAATTTGGTCTTCGCGAGCGTCTTTTTTCAGCAAAATAATCATCGTTCAATCCTTCCCAGGGGCGTTCGGCTCAAAAAAAAGACCCTGCAACGCGTTGTCGCAGGGCCTTTATTATTTTCGGAATATCGCTAAAATCAACGTTTAACGACGGTTCCCAACCTGTGCGGCAACGCAAGACTCGACTAAGCCCGTAAAGAGGAAGGCGTAGTTAAAGCCGTAGGATTTCGCGTTGTAATAATAGGTAAAGGAAGCCATTCGAAAAATCGGCGATTTTGTATACGCTGTAATAGGTTTGCTCTCAATAACTTATAAATAACAAACGACGTCAAAACGCAAAAAGACGGTCGAAAAAATTCGTCGCCTCCGTCTAAGCTGCGCTCGACGTTTAATAATATATGACGCTTAAAAAAACTGTCAAGGGGCTTTTTTCGAAAAATTTTTAGATTATAACTAATAAAGCGGAACGCGGAGACGTTGGCAACCGCCGATTCGTCGCCGCTCTCGCCGCCCTTTAATCGTCGAGAACGCCGTTTTTGAAAACCATTGCAATCGCAACGATTTTCAAACAATCAAACGTCGCTCCTTGGCGCTTTCCCCCTTTACCCTTTAAGGAGCTTCACCGATGCCGTTTTCCCCTTTCAAAGCTAAACGCCGCCGTTGGAAACGCGCTCTCTCGTTCGTTTCGCTTACCGCCGTTCTTTCGTCGACGCCCTTTCCGTCCGCATTGGCGCAAGTTCCCGACGCAAACCTTGAAACGTCGAACGTTGCGCCGAACCTGATTACCGATCGTAATCTCGAGCGGACAACGTACCAACAAGCGGGCGGCTACGACGCTCGTTTCGACTTAAAAACCGACGCAGTTATGGTTTACGGCGTTTCCGACGAAGCGATCGCGACGCTCGAAAAGTGGCGCGCCGAAAGCGGTTCGAAAGTCGCCGTAATGACCGGCGTCGCTTGGGGTAGTTACAACGATTACCTCGACGGAAAGTTCGACGGCTTAAAGCATTGGGACGACGCGCAAGTCCGAGCCGACGGCGAGCGCATTATGCACGACCCGGCGACGCCGTATCTCGTGCCGAGCATCGCGTTCTGCGATTACCTTGAAACGCGCTTGAAAAAAGTCGTCGACGCCGGAGTTGAAACGCTCTTCCTCGAAGAACCGGAACTTTGGGCTTTCGCAGGCTTTAGCGACTCCTTCAAGCGCGAATGGCAAATGTATTACAACGAGTCGTGGAAACGTCCCGATTCGTCGTGCGACGCCCAGTACCGCTCGGCAAAGATGATGCAATACCTTTACCGTCGCCTGCTCGACCGAGTTTGCGCGTCGCTAAAAGAATATTCGCTAAGGACTTACAACCGACCTTTAAAAGTTTACATTGCGACGCATAGTCTGCTGAGTTACTCGCAAATCCGAATGGTCAGCCCGGAATCGGCGCTTCTCGACCTCCCGGGAATCGACGGGATTATCGCGCAAGTTTGGACCGGAACATCCCGTCATTCCAACATTTACAACGGAGTTCAAGCGGAGCGCACTTTCGAGTCGGCCTTCCTCGAATACAATGTAACGCAAGAGATGGTTCGCGGAACCGGCAAGCGCGTTTACTACCTGAACGACCCGGTCGAAGACAATCCGCGTTACGATTGGAACGACTATAAAACAAATTATCTCAGCACTTTAGTCGCGTCGTTGATGCAGTCGGAAACGCATTATTACGAAGTCGCGCCTTGGCCGAGTCGCGTTTTCCTCGGCTCTTTTCCCGCCGGCTCTCCGGACGCGACAACGATCCCGAAAGATTACGCGTCGACGTTAACCCTTACATTCCAACAACTTCGCGATATAGCGCAAGCCGACGCCGCTTACGACGGCGCGACCGAAGGCGTCGGCGTTCTCTTGGCCGACTCCGCGATGTTCCAGCGCGCCGAACCGACCGTTCGCGAATGCGCCGCGCCCGACGCTTCCGATCCGACTCGTCCTTCAAAGCTCGAAATCGCAACGTTTGGCGACTTCTTCGGTCTTGCGACGCCATTAATCAAACGCGGAATCCCGGTCGGCGTCCCGGTTCTCGATCACGCGCTCCGTTATCCCGGCTATCTCGATAAATACAAGGTTTTATCGCTGAGTTACGAGTACCAAAAGCCGTCGAGCCCGGGTCTGCACGCCGTTCTCGCCGATTGGGTAAACCGAGGCGGCGTCTTAATTTACGTCGGCGCGGAAACGGACGCCTACCACGCGGCGAAAGACTGGTGGAACACGGGCTCTCTTTCTTACGCGAGCCCCGGCGAACACCTCTTCGAATCGCTTGGTTTGGGCAAGCGTCCTGAAAGCGGCAAATATCGATTCGGCAAAGGTTGGGTTTACGTCGACCGCGTTCGCCCGGCTTATTACAACCGTTCGCAAGAAAACGCCGACGCCTACCGAAGTCTCGTTGCGGAAGCGGTTGCGGCGACCGGCGGGCAATACGTCGAGCGCAACTACTTTATGAAGCGCCGAGGGCCTTACGTCTTGGCCGCTACATTGACCGAATCGATTTCTAAGGAACCGTTGAAACTCGCCGGTCGTTTCGTTAATCTCTTCGATCCTAAGTTGCAACCGCTTGACGGCGTTGAAGTTGCGCCGGGCGAACGCGCTTGGCTTCTCGATCTCGACAAAGTAACCGCGCCGACGCCGGCCGTACTTGCGTCAAGTTGTCGCGTCGAATCGTTAAAAAGCGAAAAGAGCGTCATAACCTTAGAAACAACGGCGACTTCCGGAGTCGACGCTATCTCGCTTTTGAAGTTAGACGCGGCGCCGACAAGCGTTGCGGTCGACGGCGCGCCGCTCGACGATTGGCGTTGGGACGCCGTGTCGCAAACGCTCTTCTTCGCTTTCCCGACGACCGGCAAAGCGACAATAGAAATACGTTAACGTCGACGACAAACGCAACCCGTTTAACGAAACCGTTTAAAACGCGTCGAAACGGTTGCGCTTCGACGCGTTTTTCCAACGGTTGATTTCGCGGTCGCCGTTATTTTTTTCTCGTTTTCGTTTTTATCGCCAATTACGATAAAATATAAAACGGCTCGGCGACTTTAATCGCCGAGCCGTCCTCCGTTCGCGGTACGACAACCGATCATCTACACGTTGCCGTCTTTCCTTCTCTTCAATTTAGCGTTACTCTTTTGACGGAGCGGTTTCCGAAAGGAACGCGCCGATTTCGCGCCGCATGCGCTCCCATTCGTCCGACGAAAAATCGGGGTAATCTTGCGTCCCGGCGTCTTCCGCGTAACGAAACGTCGACCGGGCCTCCAACGTTAAACGTTTGCGTAACGCTTGCGCGACGTCCCAACGGGGGCGCCCGGTCGCGTTACACAGCGCCGTCAAATATTCGACGTCCTGTTGACCGCGACGGTACGCTTTGAGTCGAATCGACGCGACGACTTTCCCGTCGCTCTCTTTTGTCGCAGGATAAAACAACGACAGCTCGTCGCCTTTTTTCCAAGACTCTTCGTTCCCAATCGTTTGCCAAGGGACGATTCCGTCGGCGCCGAACGACCAAGCGTCGAGCGCCCAAGCGACAGGTTGCCAACCGTTTAGCTCCGGCGCCGCGGTCGTTCCATACGCGTAAACGAGTTCGCCAAAACGGTCGCGCCGCTCCAAAACGCGACTGTTGTAACGCCGAAAAACGTCTCCGCCAACGACGTTGACGTCGAGTAACCCGTCAAGCGAATCGCGGCTCCACTGCGGGCGCGAAATATCGGCGCGGAAAAGAATCGGGCGCGCTTCTAAAGAAGCGTTCTTCTTTTTTTTCGTTCTATTACCTTTTGTCGCATTATCAACGTCCTCCAACGCCAAACGAAGTTGCGACGCGAAGAAGCGCAACGCCGTAAAGTCTTGAAAACTCGCCGGTTCGTCGAGCAACCAAGGCGAACTTGCGCGCGACCAACCGTTGCGCTTGTAATCCATTTTATTGTTCAAATAGAAAAGAAAACGAGAGTCGTTCCAACCCGATTTGACGAAATGCTCGGCGGCTTCGGACAAAGCGGCGCGCAACGACGCTTTGTAATCGTCCGAAAAAGCCGCGTCGACAGGTCGAACGGTCTCGTCGTATTCTTCGAAAATATTCGCCGGAAAGTTTTCAAAAAACGGAAGATAGAACGCTTCGATCGGCGTAGCTCCGCGCGGCGAATCGGCGAACGCGCTCCCGTCGAACAACGCGCCGAATCGTCGATCCCAATCCCGCCAATCGAAGGAGCGCGACTCGGCGTCGTACTTCGGTGCCAACCCGTCGCCGACCGTTCCGCGATGCGAATATGGAACGCGATTGATATAAGTTCGGTGCAACTGCGCTAACTTGTAATACTCGAGTTCGTTCGCCGGAAGCGAATAACAGTTCATTTCCGGCAGAAAACTTAACTCATTAGGAATATTAAAGTTCCAAACAGTCAATTCAATTTTTAAGTCGAGCGTTTCGCCGTTCGAGGTCAAGCGAAGCGTTCCGCGACGCTCTCCCGCCGCCGCGTTGCTCGGAATATAAAGTTCGCAGTAAATCGCGTCGCGTCCGGCGTTTACGTTTACTTCCGACGTTTCTAACGGAATCGCCGGATCGACGATTTTACCCCGCGCCGTTTCGACTCTTGCAAGTCGATAAAAAGTCGCTCGCGGCGCCGATTTCTCGCCTTTCGCCGCCTCTTTTATCTTTCCCTTAACCTTTGTCTTATATTTATTTACCGACTCATCCCAACGAATTTCAGCGCGAACTTTGCGAGCGTCGCCATCGAACGCAAGTTGAAACCCGACGAATTCCCCGCGCGCCGCCGCCAAACTAATTCGACGTTCGCAAGCCTCCCAAATTGTGTTTGACGCCGCGTAATTTTTCTCGCGTTTCGGAATCAATTCGCCCGACTCGGTTATTTTATCAAACTCGTTTAATACGGCGATCTTAGAACCGTCCAACAGAGGAAGCGTCGCGTTTTCGCCGCGCATTTTTTTCTCGCTTAAGTTGGACGTTCGTTCCTCTTTTATCGTCGCGTTCTTTGCGGACGCGCCCGTTTTTCCAACGTTCACTAAGTCGTTCCATCTGCTCGGTTTATCGTCTGAAACGTCGAATCGCAACGTCGCCGGAACGCTTCGTTCGCCCAGTTCGTCGACGGCGACCAATTCCAATTTTCTCATTTTTCCAGGCTTCAAACCTAAATTGCTTAATCGCGCGATAAAGCAATCGGACGACGTCTCATAACCGTTAATTTTAGGAGCGGGTATCAGCGTTTGCGGAACCTCGACGCCGTCGATTTTCGCTTCAAAGCCGATAAGACGACAACTCGTCGTTTCCGGCGCGTTCCAAGACAACTCGACTTCTCCCCAAGGCAAACCGTCGGTTCGCGCGGCAAGATTCGCGGGCGCGGCGACGCGTTCCCGCTTGCTCTTATTCGCACTAACTTCTTTTTCGACAACGACTTCCAAATATGGAGCCGACGCGGAATTTTGATCGCGCGAGTAAAAGAAACGGTTCGGAAAGAGGCGAATTTCCACTTCTTCGCCGTCGGTTCCGCGCCGAATCAACTCCGTTCCGACGTCGTCAAAAAAGACGAAACCCGTTGAAATTCCGGCGGCGCGAGCGGCGACAAGTCGCGGATCGACCGGAATCGTTTGCCAGCCGTCGTTCGGTTCGGACGCTTCGGCGCTCGCCCAAAACGAACCGCCTTCGCCGAACGTAACCGACGTAATATCGGAATATATGTCGGAGCCGACGGCGTCCGTCCAAGGAACGTTCGGGTTCGCGCGCCAACGGAATGAAGAGGCGCCCGGCGTTGGATCGTAACTTCTTCCGTCGCCTTCGTTCCAAGGCGCGACGATCGAACCGACGGTTACCTGATGTAAACGTTCTTCCGAAGAGAGTTTGACGCCGATTCGCGCCTCTTTGATTCGCCGTCCGCGCAAACTCGAGACGTCAAAATCAAGCAAGCTAAACTCTTGATAGCCTTTGACTTTTAATCGCGGCGACGCACCGTTGTTTCCCTCCTCTTCGCCGGACGCCGACGAAACGTAAAGATCGCGAACCGATTGAAAACGCAACGTTTCCGTCTCGGCGCTCGTCGCGGTTCCCGTCGACAATATCAAAAACGTCGCCATCGTTAATACGACGCCGCGCAACGCAAAAATCCGACGCGCCATAAAATCCCCCTAAATCCAATTTTATAAGACGTTAGAAATGAATAGTCGATAAAAAATATCCGTTATTTTAACGCTTAGCGCAAAAACATTCGGAGCGCCGCCGCGTAAAATCGATTTTGGTACGGTCGATAACGCATCGGCAGGTCGAGCCACGTCGCCTTGTCGACGATCGATTTAAGGTGCGAAAACGCGTCAAAACCGGTCTTGCCGTGATACGCCCCCATTCCGCTTTCGCCGACGCCGCCAAATCCCATCTCCGTCGTCGCTAAATGAATCACCACGTCGTTCACGCAACCGCCGCCGTACGCAAGTTCCGTCGTTACGCGTTTTATCCGTTTTTTATCGTTCGAAAAAAGATAAAGAGCCAGAGGCTTGGCCTTCGTTTTAAGGGCGTCGACCGCCGCGTCAAAATCGTCGAACGTCAGAATCGGCATAATCGGGCCGAAAATTTCTTCGCCCATTACCGCGTCCGCTTCCGTTACACCGTCTAACACTGTCGGCTCGACGCGCAACGACAGAGCGTCGCAACCGCCGCCGAAAACGACCTTGTCGCGATCGATCAAACCGCAAAGTCGCTCGAAATGTTTCGCGTTGACAATCTTTCCATAATCCTTATTTTCCAACGGTTTATCGCCGTACTGTCGTTTAATTTCTTTGACGACTTCCTCGACAAAAGCGTCTTTAATCGAGCGTTCGCAAAGGATATAGTCCGGCGCGACGCACGTTTGCCCGCAATTCAAATATTTGCCAAACACAATTCGTTTAGCGGCAACTTTTATATTCGCCGTCGAATCGACGAAGCACGGACTCTTCCCGCCCAGTTCCAACGCGACCGGCGTCAAGTTTTCGGCGGCGCGACGCAACACTTCCTTTCCGACCGTTTGTCCGCCGGTAAAGAAGATGAAATCGAATTTTTGGTCGAGAAGCGCGGCGTTTTCGACCCGTCCCCCCGTTACGACCGCAACGTATTCCGACGCAAACGTCGCCGCAATTAGCTTTGCAACGACGGCGCTCGTCGCGGGCGAATAGGCGCTCGGCTTTAAAATCGCGACGTTGCCGGCGGCGATCGCGTCGATCAACGGCCCGATAGTCAACAAAAACGGGTAGTTCCAAGGGCTCATAATCAAAACGTTTCCGCGCGGAATCGCTTGTCGATAACTGCGCGACGGAAACTGCGCGAGCGGAGTCCAAACGCGACGCGGCGCCGCATATTTTTTCGTTTTTCGAATCATATGCGATATTTCGGAAAGCGCGAGGCCAACTTCGCACATATAACTTTCATAAGAGCTTTTGCCAAGGTCGCTTAGCAACGCCGCGGCAATTTCGGACTCGTATTTCCGAATCGCGCGGCGCAGTTCTTTCAACCGCTCGACGCGAAAAGCGACCGGAATCGTCGCGCCGCTTCGATAAAATTTCCGCTGTTTTTCCAGCAAATTTTCGATTTCTTTCGCGGTCATCGTTCGTCGTCCTCTCTAACGTTTGTCGCGCCAATCGGCGACGCAATAATAAAATTGCTCCAATTCCTTTACGCCAAACAACTTAGGAACAGGATACAACGGATTCGCCTCCTTCGCCGCAAGCCGCGCCATCGTCGGAATATCTTCTTCTTTAATCCCGGCGAGCCTTTCCGGAATTCCAAGTTTCGCGTTCAGATTGCGAATCGCGGCGATCATTTTTTCCGCGGCGGTTTTCGCGTCGTCTTGTCGCGTCGCAACGCCGGCGGCGACGGCAAGGTCGCGCAACTTTCGATAAACGCTCTTTCCATAAGCGTCGAGAACGTAAGGCGTTATTACCGCGTTGGCGAGACCGTGCGGCGTCCCGTAACGTCCTCCGAGCGTGTGAGCGACCGCGTGAACGTAGCCGACGTAAGACTTCGAAAACGCCAACCCGGCCATATGCGCGGCGCGGAGCATTTTTTCGCGAGCGTCGCGATTTCGACCGTCGTTAAACGCGATTTCTAGGTTTTCGAAAATCAGTTTCGTCGCGTCTAAAGCTAAGCGGCGCGTTTCTTTAGTCGTCGAACGTCCGACATACGCCTCGACGGCGTGAACGAGCGCGTCGATTCCGGTCGTCGCGGTCAAATTCGGCGGCAACGAAAAAGTCAGCTCCGGATCCAGCACGGCGTAAGTCGGTATCAACGGAAAACTTAGAATCGTATATTTATGTTGTTTCTCGGCGTCGACGATCACCGCGGCGACGGTCGTTTCGCTTCCGGTGCCCGCCGTCGTCGGCACGGCGATCAACGGCGGCAACCGCCGCCAAACGCGCAGCAGTCCCTTAAGCTTGCCAACGCTCTTGTTAGGATAGACGACTCGAGCGCCGACGGCTTTAGCGCAGTCGATCGGCGATCCGCCGCCGACGGCGATCAACGCGTCGCAACCGTTTTCCCGATAAACGGTTAACGCTTCCTCGACATTGTCGACCGTCGGATTCGGACGCGTCTTGTCGTACACAACGTAACCGACGGCGTTTTTCGTCAACGCCGACTCGATCGGCGCCAGCAAACCGGCGTTCCTAACCCCTTGATCGGCGACGATTAAGACCTTTTTCACGTTCTCTTTAAGAAAGACGCGAGGAAGCTCGGCGCACGTCGGCACAATCTCCGGTTCGCGATAAGGAAGAATCGGAAGCGCCGCCCGAAACGCCGCTTGAAACGCGCGGCAATACGCCGCTTTGAAAAGCAACATTATCGTTCCTTAAATTTAAGTCGTTAATTTATCCAATTTAAAATTCGCCGCTCGTTTTTGCGGTTCCGGAAGTCGCCAAGTCTCGCCAACGCGACGTTTTCAGGCGTTTCGATTAGCGACGCCTTTATTTATTCGCCGTTCGACGCTCCGTTCCAACAAACGCTATTTCCTTTTCCAAAAGCGTTTTAAATCGTCGACGACGTTTTCCGGCGACTCAAATTTCGGCGGCGCGTCTATCGGCGACGTCCAGAAGGCGAGCTTTCCGGCGTTTTCGGTCGACTCCGGAATCCGCGCCTTCGTTCCGTCCGGATTTTTGACGCGCAAAACCTCCGGCGTCGCGACGCAACAAACCGCCTCCGCCGACGCTTCCGAAGAAGCGCGAACGTTCCCAACGTTCTCGCCGTCGTCGACGTTCGCGAGTCGCCGCGTCTTGCGCAACACGACGTCCGTCGTTCCGCCGGGCTTCACGTTCGACGCGTCGCCGCTCCAAAACGCCCAAAGAAGACGCGAACGCTCGACTAAAAAATCGCCCAGCGCCGCGTATTGCGCCGTTCGGTCGAGCGGTTCCCCGCGCTCCGCTCGCTCGACGTTCGCCAACGTCGGTTCGATCTCGACCACCAAGTTCGCCGACGCTAAATAACGGTCAAAATCGTCGAGTTCCGACGCCGACGCAGTTTTTCCCGTTCCCGGCTTCGTCGAAAAGTCGCGCCGATACTCCGCGACGCTCATCGGCAAAAGCGCGACCAATCGCAACGGCGACGCTTCGCCCCGAGCCTCCGCCTCCGCCCGCGCCTCCAAAACTAGCTTCGCCGCGAGTTGATCGGCGCCGATCGCCAAGCCGGTCGCGACGTAAATCGGCCGCCCGTCTTCCCCCGCCGCCGCGACCAACGCCCGCGCCGCCGTTCGCGCCGCCGACTCGACCGCGCCCCAAGCCTCCGGAACAATATGCCGCCGTCCGGTAACGCCGACGAGACGCGCCTCGGTTTTCTCCAACAATTCGGCGAATTCGGTCGCCCAAAGAGTCCCTCGCGAAACGCCGAAAGCGGCGAACTCGGCGCGAACGTCAATATCGTTGCGTTCGCCCCGGTCGCCGCTTTCGTTAAAATCGCGATTACCGTTCGCTTTTATCGTCATTGCGCGTCTTTCAACGCCTCGCCGACGATCTCTTGCGCTTCCTTCATAATCTGCGCGAGGTGTTCTTCGCTAACGAACGATTCGGCGTAAATTTTGTACGCCATTTCCGTTCCGGACGGTCGCGCCGCGAACCAGCCGTTTTCCGAGACAATTTTCAGACCGCCGATTTCAGCGTCGTTGCCGGGCGCCTTGGTCAAGCGAGCGACGATTTTCGCGCCGGCGAGCGTTTCCGTCTTGACTTGATCCGGCGTCATCTTCTTGAGCGCCGCTTTCGTCGCGAGGGTCGCCGGAGCGTCGATTCGCGAATAATAAGGCGACCCGAACTTTTCGGTCAGTTCGGCGTACAAAACGCCCGGGTCTTTGCCGGTTTTCGCCAACATTTCGGCGGCGAGCAAGTTCAAAATAAGGCCGTCCTTATCGGTCGTCCAAACGGTTCCGTCGAAGCGCAAGAAACTCGCGCCCGCGCTCTCTTCGCCGCCGAAGCAGATTTCGCCGTTGAAGAGGCCCGGGACGAACCACTTGAAACCGACCGGAACTTCGATCAGCTTACGTCCCAAGTCGGCGACGACGGAGTCGATGATCGCGCTCGAAACGAGCGTTTTGCCGATACCGAGATTTTCGCTCCACGTCGGGCGATTTTTGATCAAATAATCGACGACGACCGCCAAGTAATGGTTCGGGTTCATCAACCCGACGCTCGGCGCGACGATCCCGTGTCGGTCGGAGTCCGGGTCGTTGGCGAACGCAATGTCAAACTTATCCTTCAACCCGATGAGGCCGCGCATCGCGTACGGGCTCGAGCAGTCCATTCGGATTTTACCGTCGCGGTCGATCGACATAAAGGAGAAGGTCGGGTCGATTTTATCGTTCACGACGGTAATGTCGAGCCCATATTTTTCGGCGATCGGCTTCCAGTACCCGACCGCGGCGCCCCCCAACGGGTCGACGCCGATGCGAATCCCGGCTTTGCGAATCGCCTCCATATCGACGACGTTCGCCAAGTCGGCGACGTAATCGGCGACGTAATCGATTTCTTGCGTCGTCGGCGCGGCGAGCGCTTCTTCGAACGAAACGAATTTGACGTCGACGTTCCCGTTTTCGAGGAGCGCGTTCGCCCGATTTTCGATCCAGTTGGTAACGTCGAGGTCGGCGCCGCCGCCGTTCGTCGGATTGTACTTGATTCCGCCGTCGGTCGGGGGGTTGTGCGACGGAGTGATGATAATACCGTCGCAGTAGTTCGCTCCGTTGGCGCGGTTGCCGGCCAAAATCGCTCGCGAAATCGCCGGGGTCGGGGTAACGCCGTTTTTCTCTTGGAGTCGCGTTTCGACGCCGTTCGCGGCCAAGACGCCGAGCGCGGTTTTTTGCGCCGCGTCGGAAAGGGCGTGCGTGTCCTTGCCGAGGAGCATAACGCTCGGCTCGCCGTTCGGGGCTTGCGTTCGCCGCCAATCGACGATCGCCTGAACGATCGCTTTGATGTGCGCTTCGTTAAACGACGCTTCGGACGCTTTTCCGCGGTGCCCGCCGGTGCCGAAACGGACGCGCTCCTCCGGAACGCTCAAATTCGGTTGTTTTTCAAAATAATCGCGTTCCAACGCCGCGACGTCGATCAAATCGGACGGTTGCGTCGGGAGCCCGGCTCGTTCGTGAATCATAATGTTACGCTTCCTTCCTATTCGCGACAAACGCCGCGCTTTTCAAAAATATTCAAACCCAATCGCGCCGTCTAACGCAACCGTCGCGACGCCGCGACGACCGGCTTTCGCTTAGCCGACGTCTTGTAAATCGATAAAATCGTAACCGCGACTTTCGCTAAACAGGTCTTTTTGCGCGTCGCCTAACTTTTTTCGCGTTACCTCGATCGCCTTTTCCGACGAATCAATTCCAATCCAAGTTCGTCCGTGAAATTGCGCCGCTTTTAACGTCGTGCCGGAACCGCAAAACGCGTCCAGCACCACGCTGTTTTCGTCGGACGAAGTCGCGACGATTAACTTCAACATATCCAAGTTTTTTTCGGTCGGATAAATGGGATAAGGCGGATCTTTAAACTCCCAAATATCCTGAACTCGTTTGCCTTCCTGCTCGTCTGCGAAAATTTTTTTCCGAGGATTGCCCCGCGACGACCACTCCAAAAGACCTTGCGCGTCCCATTCCTCCAACGTTTCGACGTCGGCGCGCCAATGTCGCCCTTTCGGCGGATTCATTCCCTTAAACGGCAAACTTGTTTTTCCGTTTTTCGTCTCGCCCGGCGCGTGAATCGGCACGGTCGTATACGCTCGCCCGTTTTCGTCTTTTTTCGGAAATAAACGAGCGACGTCGGCTTCGGAGTACGCGGTTTTCGGTTCGCGCCAAATCGGTTTCGTCGACTTCGAATAAAAAAGTATCAAGTCCTTAACGTTTCCGTAACCGACGCGCGCAAAATTTTTCGGATTGCATTTGACGCGAGAAATATCGTTGCGAAAGTTTTCCACGCCGAAAACTTCGTCCATTACGACTTTAACGTAATGCCCGATTTTATAATCGATATGCAAATAAATCGAACCGCGTTCCGACAATAACTCCTTCAGAAGTAAAAGTCGAGCGCGCAAAAATTCCAAATACTCTTCGCCTTGCAACGCGTCCGCATAAGCGACTTCGCCGTCCTTCGCGCGGCTGATCGTCGACGAACGATCTTTCGACGTTAAAAAAACGTCGCCGGTGGCGAAAGGCGGGTCGATATAAACTAAATCGACTTTATTTTTTAAGTTCAGCGTATCTAACAAATAACGCATACCCGTTAGATTATCCGCGCGAATCAACAAATTATTCATACGGTCAACGTTTATAAGGAATAAAGGAACTCGCGCAAAACCAACGCGCTCAGTATATTGCGTTCGCGATTCTCGTAAAGCGCAAGATGCATTTTATTGCGACCGGGAATATAGATTACGCCGTCCAAAATCGCGATGGAAACCGCTTCGCAATCGGCGCGCAACGTATCGAGCGCGTCGTTGAGTTGCGCCGCTTGATGACCGCCAAAATCGGTTAAAAATTTCGCTTCGCCGACAACGTATTTGCCGTTAAAACGCCCTAAAAAATCGAGGCCTTTATTACGTTGGTATCCTAAATTTTGGAACGCGAACTCTTTCATCGCCGCGTCGCTTGCGTCGAGAATCGCGTCGTCGTTCGACGCCGTAAAGACTTCTAACGGAACCGGTCGAACGCCCAGCGCCCCTTTTTCAATCCAACGCCGAAACATCGGCCCGATTTGGCGATTCGTTTCCTTCGGTTGCGAACAAAGTTTATAAATTTCGTCGAGTCCCAACTCGTATAAACGCCCGCACAACCGCGCGACCGTTTGCGGATTACGGCTCGCGGCGGAAGCGTCCCTTTTCAAATACGCGATATAACTATCTTTAATCGGCGACAGATCGAACGACAAAATTCGCGTCAAGAGCCGTTCGTTGTCCCGCGCGACAAACGCCTCTTCGACGTCGGCCCATTTTTGGGGCTCAATTTCGCGCATCCCCTCGGGAATCGTCGGATAAACGCGAAAAAGATCGTCCAAATACGCGCGCTGGTTGGCGTATTCGAGGCTCAGAGCCGTCCAGTAATTTAATTCGTTTTGCAAAACAACGTTCTCTCCGCCTTTTTAAAAACTTCTCGTTTTGTCGCCGCTAATTTGACGTTATATTAATAATACGGAAACAAGCCCCGTTCGTCTTTCGTTATTTCCGTCCGCGGCGTTTGTTCTCGTATTGGAACGCGAACGCGCGGTCGAGTTCGGCGCCGAGGTCGAACACGTCGTCGAAGTCTTCGACCGAATCCTCCGGCGTCTTCGACATCAAGCCGACTTCGATCATATTATAAACCGCGTCGCCAATATCGCGAGTCTTGCGCAAACCCAACTTCGAAAGCACCGTCTTCGCCATAAAACCGTACTGCAGAACCGCCCAATCTTTCGCGGCGCGGCTCAAATCTTGACCCGTCACGTGGTTTGCGACGTCGTCCGGCAAAGGCGCGCCGTTGGGATTTTCGGTCGCGGCGGCCTTCCCCATCCCCAACTCTTGCGCGTACTCCAACGCTTCGTTGACAAAGCGATACGTCTCCAACGTAAAACGTCGTTCCTTTTTCAGCAACTTCAAAAAAGCGTCCGAATCTTCCATCGACACACGCTCCTTTTTCAACGTTTTCAACAAAAACGACGCGACGTTCCGTTAATCGAACGGAAACGCCGTCGTCGATTTCCGTTTTAACCTAGGATTTCTGCGACTTATTCGCGTTATTATCCAAGATAATCGTCGTTCCGGCGAGTTTTTTCGTCGTGTACTCGTACCGCGCGAAGATCATCCGCCCGGCGCTCGTTTGCAGGACGCTCGTTACGGTAACCACGACGCGCTCGGCGATGTGATTGCGCCCTTGGTCGACGACGACCATCGTTCCGTCGTCGAGATACGCGACGCCCTGCCCGACTTCTTCGCCGGTCTTCACGACGTCGACTTCGAACCGTTCGCCCGGAAGGAAGACCGGTTTCAGCGAATTCGCCAAGTCGTTCAAGTTGATGACCGTAACGCCTTGCAATTTCGCGACTTTATTCAAGTTATAGTCGTTGGTAACGAGCTTGCCTTCGAGGTGTTTGGCCAGCGCGACGAGCTTCAAGTCGACCGGCTGATTCGCGTATTCCGGCAGCTCGCTGTCGTCGATTTGCAGGTCGACGCCGGGCATATTTTGAAGTCGACTCAAAATGTCGAGCCCGCGACGTCCGCGCGTTCGGCGGCTGCGGTCGGCGCTGTCGGCGATATGTTGCAGTTCGACGATCGCGAAGCGCGGCATCAGGAGCGGACTGTCGACGATTTTCGTTTCCATCACGTCGGCGATGCGCCCGTCGATGACGACGCTGGTGTCGAGAATCAACGGCTTAATCCCCTTCACGTTGCGTTGAAACTCGACGTAAGGAATAATGAACCGGAAATCGTTTCGCGTTTGCAAAAGGAAACTGACGCCGCAATAGCAGAAAGTGATCAGAAGCGCCGACGTAACGTTGCGCCGCAAATCGTCTCCCGAACCGGTCGGGTCGCCCGCGACGTCCGCGAAAAACGGCTCCAACGCGAGCCCCATCAGGTACGTCGTTAACAAACCGACGAGCAAACCGAAATAGACGGCGGAAATCCACTCGATT
Organism: Thermoguttaceae bacterium; assembly: GCA_017435375.1. GTDB lineage: Bacteria > Planctomycetota > Planctomycetia > Pirellulales > Thermoguttaceae > RUG369. Next base: position 16,534 of record JAFSFF010000393.1, on the reverse strand, counting down.
TTCTTTTTCGGAAACGCCATATCGAGCGCGACGACGCCGAGGGCCGAAAGCAACATTAAGAAAAATGTCGCCAAACCGGCCGCGCTCGAACCGGTCGCGCCGCCGCGAATGATCGCGACGCCGACGCCGCTCGTTACCAAAATAAAAACGCAACGCAAAATCAATAAGGGCATATTTCGAATCCTCCCTACCGTTTTCCAACGTCGTTCGCACGAATCGACGCCGCGCCGCGAACGCCGTCGATTCGAAGCGCGAGCCGAAGTCGCCGCTCGGAAAACGCCGAGTCGACGTTATAATCGTTTCGATTAATTATAGCGCCGGACGCCCGATATTACTAGCGCCCGCGTCTCTTTTTTTTCGTTTTTCACGCGAAAAAATACGATTCGCCGCCGTCGACGCCCGACGAAAAAGAACGTCCTTGTCGTTAATACCCCAACCTTCCGCACGCTTCGCGACGTTGGAAAAAAATTACGAAAAGAAGAAGGGAAACGCGCAAAAAAATCGCCTCGCCCCCCTTGAATTTTGGCCGCGTCGAGAGTATTATATAGAGTAAGCGAAAAAACGGCGACGCGGCGGGCGTAAGCGTTCCCTCGTCGACGCCCGCCCCGCTTTTTACACGACGCTATCGTCAACCGCATTCCCCCATCCATTATCAACGCGCCGCCCTCGTCGCCCACTTTTTGATACCCGCGACGAACCGACGTTAAGGAGACGAAAACCATAATGGCGAAACGATATTTCACCAGCGAAGCCGTCGGCATGGGCCACCCGGACAAACTCGCCGACCGCGTCTCGGACAGCGTTCTCGACGCCTGCTTGGCGCAAGACCCTATGAGCCGCGTCGCCTGCGAAACGATGACGACGACCGGTTTGGCCGTCGTCGCGGGCGAAATTACGACGAAAGCGCGGCTCGACTACCAACAAATCGTCCGCGGCGCCATCGAACGCGTCGGCTACACGGACGACGAATACGGCATTAACGCGAAAACCTGCGCCGTAATGATCGCGCTCGACCGTCAAAGCCCGGACATCGCGCAGGGCGTCGACTCGTCCGACACTAAAGACGTCGGCGCCGGCGACCAAGGCTTGATGTTCGGTTACGCCTGCAACCAAACGCCGGAGCTGATGCCGCTCCCGATCGCGTTGGCGCACCGCATTACGAACCGCTTGGCCGACCAACGTTTCGCGAAGGAAGTCGATTGGCTCCGTCCGGACTCGAAGAGCCAAGTTACCGTCGAATACGACGGCGACAAACCGGTTCGCGTCGACGCCGTCGTCGTCTCGACGCAGCACGACCCGTCGATCGATCAAGCCGGTATTCGCGAATGGATTATCCCGAACACGATCGTTCCGTGCATTCCGGCCGAACTCCTCGACGAAAACACGAAATATTACGTCAATCCGACCGGCAAATTCGTCGTCGGCGGCCCGCACGGCGACTGCGGTCTGACCGGGCGCAAAATCATCGTCGACACCTACGGCGGTTGGGCCCGACACGGCGGCGGCGCGTTCTCCGGCAAAGACCCGACCAAGGTCGACCGCAGCGCCGCGTATATGGCCCGTTACGTCGCGAAAAACATCGTCGCGGCGGGTTTGGCCGACTCGTGCGAAGTTCAACTCGCCTACGCCATCGGCGTTTCGGAGCCGGTCAGCGTCCTGATCGACTTGGCCGGAACCGGCAAAGTTTGCGAAAAGAAACTCGCCGAAGCGGTGCGCGAAGTCTTCCCGCTCACCCCGCGCGGCATTATCGACACGCTCCAACTCCGCCGCCCGATTTACGAAAAGACCGCGTTCGGCGGCCACTTCGGTCGTAACGACGACGATTTCACTTGGGAAAAGACGGATAAAGTCGACGCGCTGAAAGCGGCGCTCAACTGAAAACCGTCCGGACGCTCCGTTTTCTCGGTTGAAACGACGCAAAACCGTTTCGACCGTTAAAACCGTTAGACCGCGACGCCGATTTTCCAACGTCGGCGTTCGCGGTTCTCGGCTTTTTTACTCGCGCCGACGACCGCGTTCTCGTCGCGGGGCAAGGGGTTTTGCGCGCTCTTTTTCCGTATAACGCTCTTCTCCGTTCGATTTTTCCCCTTTCTTCGAGGCGGCGAAATCCTTTCTAAAAATTGACGCGACGCCCCTAGGCCGTTTCTCCCCCTACTTTACAAGTCGAGGAACGCGGTTAAAATAAAATTAACGAGGCGCTCCCGTTGCGTTTTCGCGACATATTTTTCGCATCGGTTATCAAACATCGAAAGGTTCTACTTATGGAAATGACTCGCAAAGATTTCTTGAAAACGGTCGCGCTCGCCGGTATGACGACGACCTTCAGTTCCGCCGCTCCGATCGCCGTTCTCGCCCAACAAGGCAAAAACGCCGCCGGTTCCGACGTCGACCTCGTCGCTTTGATGGGCGGCGAACCGGGCGCGATGTTTGAAAAAGGGATCGAAGCGCTCGGCGGTATGAGCCGTTTCGTCGACAAAGGCGCCAAGGTCGTCATTAAGCCGAACATCGGTTGGGACAAAAAACCGGAACTCGCCGCGAACACGAACCCGGAACTGATCGTCGCGATGATCAACGCCGCTAAAGACTGCGGCGCGAAAGAAATCGTCGTTTTCGACAACACCTGCGACAACTGGCGCCGTTCGTACGAAAACAGCGGTATCGAAGCCGCCGCGAAAAAGGCCGGCGCCGTCGTCGTTCCGGCGAACGAAGAACGCTATTACCGCGAAGTTTCCCTTCCGAAAGCGAAAGTCCTCAAAAAGGCGAAGATTCACGAAGCGATTCTCGACTGCGACGTTTGGTTCAACGCTCCGATTCTCAAGAATCACGGCGGCGCGAAGATGACGATCGCGATGAAAAACCTGATGGGCGTCGTTTGGGATCGCCAAGCGTTCCACCGTCTCGGCCTCGACCAAGCGATCGCCGATATCGGCACGTACGACAAACCGGCTTGCCTGAACGTCGTCGACGCTTACCGCGCGATGAAAGCGAACGGCCCGCGCGGTCGCAACGAAGCGGACGTCGTTACGCCGAAATGCCTCTTTATGTCGACCGACCCGGTCGCCGTCGACGTCGCCGCGATTCGCACGTTCAACCAATTCCAAAAGATGCCGCTCGAAAACGTTCGTTACGTCGCGATGGCGGAAGAGCTGAAACTCGGCGTCGCCGACTTGAGCAAACTCAACGTCGAACGCGTTAAGATGTAATTCGCTTAACTCGTTTGAACGCTTTAATTTGAACGCCGCTTGTTTTTCGCTTGTCGTCGCGAGCGGCGTTCGAACGATTCCGTTTTCCGTAAAACGCCGAATTTCGCGCGATCGTTTTCGACGTTTAGAGTTGCGTTTTGCCTTAATCGGTCGTCTTGGAGCGTTTCTTCCCGTTGGAATCGCCGCCTTCCGACGCGCCGTCGACATTTTCGGTCGGAGCGTTCGTCTTCGTTTCGCTCTTGTTCCATTTTATCCAAGTTCTCGCCGTCCATTTTAGTCGTCGTTATGCAAAAGAAAACCGCCTCGCGCCCGTCGCAGCCGGGCCGCCGCCTTCGTTGGGCGCGCGTCGCCGTCGCCGCCGTCGTTTTTACCGTTTTAACGTTATTTTTCCTCGACTTCGCCGGGTTCGTTCCGTCGCAAGCCATTTGGCTCGCGAAAATCCAACTAATTCCGTCGATCGCCGCCGGCGCGTTCGGCGTTTTCGCGACCCTCGTCCTTTTGACGCTTATTTTCGGTCGCGTTTACTGCTCGGTCGTTTGCCCGTTGGGAATTTTTCAAGACGTTTTAGCGTTTTTCGGACGTTTTTTCAAATCATTCGCGCAAAAACCGCGCAAGATTCGCCGCGATTACGGTTGGCTTCCCAATCCGTTTAAATGCCGAGCCGGTTTTCTCGTCCTCGCCGTCGCGACGCTTCCGCTCGGTCTTCCGTTCCTCGCGCTCTTGGAGCCTTACGGCGTCTTCGGCCGAATCGCGGTCGCGATTTTGAAACCGCTTTACCTTCTCGGCAACAACGTTCTCGCGTCGATCGCCAACGCTCAAGGAAGTTACGCGTTCGTTTACGTTCCCGCGACGCCGGAAAGTTGGGCGGCGTTCGGAATCGGGCTCGTTTCCTTCGCGATTCTCCTTGTTCTCGCCGGACGTTACGGTCGCCTTTACTGCAATTCCGTTTGCCCGGTCGGAACGATTTTGGGCGCGCTTTCGAAATTTTCGTTCTTCAAAATTCGACTGAACGCCGAAAAATGCGTCGGTTGCGGTCTTTGCGCGAAGGCTTGCAAAAGCTCCTGCATCGACGTTCAATACCTCCAAGTCGACGCGTCGCGTTGCGTCGTTTGCTTCGACTGCTTGACGACTTGCCGCCAAGGCGCGCTTTCGTTCGACTCGAACCGCAAGGGCCAAGTCGCCCCGAACGACGCCGCTCCGCAAAACGCCGCGCAATCGGACGCCCGCCCGCTCGACGCGCTCCTTTCGCCCCGCGAATCGGAACGCGTTCGCCGAGAAATCGCGTCGTTCGACCGCGGCAAACGCGACTTCATCGCCCTCGGCGTCGCCGCGACGACGGTCGCCCTCGCTCGCTCCGTCTTCGGCGCCGACGAAAAATCGACCGCGGATTCCGCCGCCCCGACCGATTCCGCCGCGTCGTCCGAAACCGCCGAAACGCCCGCGACCGAAAAACCCGCCGATTACGGCCAAACGCCGTTCAAGCGCGAACACCCGATCGCGCCGCCGGGAGCCGTTTCCTTCGAACGCTTCAATAAGCGTTGCGTCGGCTGCCACCTTTGCGTCGCCAAATGTCCGCAAAAAGTCTTGAAGCCGGCGACGTTCGAATACGGCCTTCGCGGCTTAATGCAACCGCGCGTCGTCTTTTCGCTCGAACATTTCTGCAACTTCGACTGCGTTATTTGCGGCGAAGTTTGCCCGGCGGGCGCGATTCTTCCGCTCAAAATGGAGGAAAAGCACCTAACGCAAATGGGGCGCGTCGTCTTCATTAAGGAAAACTGCGTCGTTTACGCAAGAAACGAAAACTGCGGAGCCTGCTCCGAACACTGCCCGACGCAAGCGGTGAAGATGGTTCCGTACGGCGATCCGGAAGTCGGCCTAACGATTCCGGAAACGAACGTCGATCTTTGCGTCGGTTGCGGCGCTTGCGAATCGATCTGCCCGGCGCTCCCGTATTTGGCGATTTACGTCGACGGCAATCCGGTTCAACTGAAGGCGAAACCGGTTCCGAAAGAAGAAGTGCAAGAAGTCGAACTCGACGATTTCGGTTTCTAACCGTTTCAAACGCCGTCGACGTTAACAAACAAACGCGTCGACGGCGTTTATTTGTTAAAACCGGCCTATTTTAAAACGCAAAACGCTCCTTCGCGCCGCTTTCGACGCGTTATGGAGCGTTTTTTATCGCAATTCGCTCCGCTCCAGTCAAGATTGCGTTTAACGCTATTCCAAGAAATCTTTTCCGTCCGCCGAAACAACGATCCCGCGCCGTTCCTCCAACGGAAAGCGCCCGTAATCGGGAAAAGCCGTAACGCATTTCATTTCGTCGTCGACGCGCTCCGCGACGACGCGAATCGGCACCCCGAACCGTTCTTCGACGCACACATAGCGTTGCGGACGTTCGTTCGCGGCGTCGCTAGCGTTTTCCTGTAAAAACCAGCGCGAATTAGAATCGGCGAGAATATCGGAAACTTCGTACATAAAACGCTCGCCCGTCCAGAAATTAGGAATTTGCGTTTTACCGAACTTCGCGGCGTCCGGATTCGCGTGTCCGCCCGACCACCCGCGAACGGTCGTCGTCGTTTCCGCTTCCGCGTCGGACGCTCGCACCGTCCGCGTTATCGGTTCGCCGAACAAAATATGCCGAGTCCGTTCTACATCGACGCGATTTTCTCCGCGTCGCACGGCGTTCAACTCCAACTGTTCGCGCACGTACTCGAACCGCGCTCGACGTTCTTCAAAAAAGTCGGTCGTCGAAAGAACCGGGTGGCGCTGTTCGTCAAAAAAGTTCCAGTAGAGCCGTTCGTCCGCAGTCGCGTTCACTTTATTCCGTTCCGTCGTCATCGCGTCGAGCCGCCGCCGTTCCGCGACCGCTCGTCTTATTCTCCTTTTTCCCAAAATCGCGTTGTCGCGCCATCGAAAATTAGACGCGCCGCAAAGCGATAAGTTCCCGACGCGTCCCGACGTCAAGAAACGCCTTTAGGCGCGCCAAAATACTTCGTCGCGCCTAAATTTTCGCTTGTTAACGTTTCGTCAAAACCGTTAAACTCGGCCGAAACCGACAAGCCGACGCGCTTTGTCGTACGTTTCCTCGGCGATTTGGCGAGCGTAATCGCGCCCGCGGTCGAGCGTTTCGTCGACAATTCCCGACTTCATCGTCTCGGCAAATTTATCTTGCAACTCGGCCAAGAACGCACAGACAACTTCGGCGACTTCCTTCTTCAAATCGCCGTATCGAGCGCTTTCGAAATGCTTTTCCGTTTCCGGAATCGTCAATCCTTTGAAAACGGAATAAATCGTCAGCAAATTCGAAACGCCGGGCTTGTTCGTTTCGTCGAAATAAACGCCTTCGCCGGAGTCGGTAACGGCGCTCATAATCTTTTTGCGCGCTTCTTTCTCGGTATCGGTCAAGAAAATCGACGCTTTCGGATTCTCGCAACTCTTGCTCATCTTCTTTTCCGGCGCTTGCAGGTCGCGGATTTTCGCCCCGACGGTCGGAATGAGCGGTTCCGGAACGACGAACGTTTCGCCGTACTTCGAGTTAAAACGTTGCGCCAAATTGCGCGCCAGTTCGACGTGCTGCTTTTGGTCGGCGCCGGTCGGAACGACGTGCGCGTTGTAAAGCAAAATATCGGCCGCCATCAAAATCGGATAGGTGAAAAGCCCGCATCCGATTTCCTTCTTTTTCTTCTCCTGTTCTTCGGACTTCGCCTTAAATTGCGTCATCCGCGACATTTCGCCCATATAAGCGGTGCATTCGAGAATCCAAGAGAGGTTCGCGTGTTGCGGCACTTCCGACTGAATGTAAATATGATTTTCGTCCGGAGAAACGCCGCAAGCGAGGTACATCCCGACGACTTCGCGAATTCGACGATGAAGCAATTCCGGGTCTTGCGGCACGGTGATCGCGTGCATATCCGGCACAAAAAGGAAGGTTTCGTAATCGTTTTGATAATTAACGACCTGTTTGATTCCCCCGCAATAATTTCCGATCGTCAACACGCCGCTCGGTTGCAAGCCGGTCAAGAGTCTTTTTTTCATCGCTTTTCCAATTTCGCTTCTCAATTCTATTTCAAGACGTTCCGCGACGGCGCGCTTAACGTCGACGCTAATATTATACTCGTTTTTCAACGTTTCGCAAGCGGGGGCGTTTATCCCCGTTCTAAAACGCCCCGTCCGTCGCATTTCGTTAAGCATTAATAAAATATGACAACAACGTGTAACATCTCGGACGTCTCCCCATTTTGCGTTCGCCGCCGACCGCCGCGATCTCTAAACGAACGCTCGAAAAAAATTTTCTCCCCCGCTGGACGAAGGCGGAAAAATCGGTTAAAATAAGAGCGGATAGTTTTGAGAAACGCCGTTGCAAAATCGCTTTTCTCAGCTTGTCGAACGCCGCGCTCGCCGTCGTTCGCCCTTAATTTGACGTTTGTTTGAAGACGAAAGGTTTGAAATGGAACTGCACGAGTTGATTCAATCCCTCAAAACCGATGAAGGCGGTAAAATCGTTATGGTCGTTTCGGACGGTATCGGCGGTCTTCCGCTGCAACCGGGCGGGCCGACCGAATTGGAAGCCGCGTCGACGCCGAATCTCGATCAACTCGCCGCCAAGGGCGTTTCCGGCATGTCGCTCCCGATTCTCCCGGGCATTACCCCCGGCAGCGGCCCGGGCCACCTCGGCCTCTTCGGTTACGATCCGCTCGTCTTCCAAATCGGTCGCGGCGTTCTCGAAGCCGCCGGCATCGCGTTCCCGGTCGGCCCGAACGACGTCTGCATCCGTTGCAACTTCTGCACGATCGACGAAAACGGCCTCATCACCGACCGTCGCGCGGGCCGCATTCCGACGGAAGAATCGGTCGAAGTCGTTAAACTCCTCGAAAACGTCAAAATCCCGGGCGTCGAAGTCTTCGTCAAGCCGGTGAAAGAACACCGTTTCGTCGTCGTTTTCCGCGGCGAAGGTCTCGGCGGCAACGTCGCGGACACCGACCCGCAAAAGGTCGGCGCGAAACCGCTCGACCCGGTCGCCAAAGACGCCGAAAGCGAAAAGACCGCGCAAGTCGCGAAGGAATTCTTCAACCAAGCCGTCGAAATTCTTAAAGGCCAACCGAAGGCTAACTGCCTGACGATGCGCGGTTTCGCGAAGAAGCCGAGCCTCCCGACCTACAAAGAACTGTACGGTCTCGACGCCGCCGCGATCGCCGTTTACCCGATGTACAAAGGTCTCGCGAGCCTCGTCGGAATGGAACTCGTCGGTTCCCCGGCCTCGCTCCAAGAAGAAGTCGAAGTGCTGAAAGAAAACTGGAACAAATACGACTTCTTCTTCCTCCACTTCAAGTACACCGACAGCCGCGGCGAAGACGTCAACTATGAAGAAAAACGCAAGATGGTCGAAGAACTCGACAAAGTGATGCCGGAAATCGCGTCGCTTATCGGCCCGAACGACTGCTTGATCGTTACCGGCGACCACAGCACCCCGGCGAAGATGGCTTCGCACTCCTTCCATCCGGTTCCGACGATGATCGTTTCCGACCTCGCGCGCACCGACTCCTGCCAAAAATTCGGCGAAACGGAAGCGAACAATTTCGGCGGTCTCGGCCACTTCCAAGCGATTCACCTGATGCCGCTCGCGATGGCGCACGCCAACCGTTTGGGCAAATTCGGCGCTTGATTTTTTACCCGCGGGGAGCGTTTTCGGACGCTCCCGCCTCTTACGTCGCCGACTTTAACGCTTTTACCGATTATAGGACGCGTTAAAATCGGCGAACGACGGTATTTCTTGACGAACAACCGTTTTTATAACGCCGTTTGTTCGTTAGCCACCCATTATTCTTAGCGACGCGTTCGCGTCGGTTTGCGCAGGAGACGATCAATGTCAAAACGTTCGCTTTTTAACGTTTTCACCGCCTCGACGCTTCTATTCGGAGTCGCGCTCGGCTGCGGTCGCGCTCCCGAAACGTCGGAAATTCCGCCGGAAACCGCCGCGGCGCACTCGGTCGATTATTCGACGGCGGTCGACGGCGAAGTCGCGCATTTGAAAACCGAAACGGAATACGACGATTTTATTAAAAGCGCTCCGGTCGTCGTCGTTAAATTCGGCGCGCAGTGGTGCCCGCCTTGTCGTGCTTTCGAGCCCGATTTACTCAAACAAGCCGGTTACTTCGCCGGTCGAGGGGTAAAATTCGCCGAAGTCGACGTCGACGAACTCGGGAAAAAAGCGCGCGATCTCGGCGTTCAATCGATTCCGGACGTTCGCGTCTACCTCGACGGTCGCGAATACGAGCAAATCGTCGGTTACGAACCGCACACGTTGGCGAATCTCGTCGACTCTATCTGCGCGCCCGCGCCGCAAGCCCCGCAAGTCGTCGAGTCGAAAACGCCGGAAGCCGTCTCGGCGCCCCCCTCGGAAAGCGCCGACGCCGCCGAAAAACCGCTTGAAGAGGAGCTTTGGCCGGAAGAATGACCGAATCCTCGCCCGCCGACGCTTCGCCAACGCCGCGTCCTTTCCGTTTTGAAAAAACGCGAAAAATCAAACGCGCGACCGATTTTCAATTTACGTATCGGGCGCGCATTCGCGTTTACAACGAGCGTTTGACCGTTTGTTGTCGTCCGACGACGCCGGACGCGCCGAGTCGTTTAGGGCTTTCCGTTTCGAAAAAAGTCGGCAAAGCCTTTATCCGCAATCGTTGGAAACGGCTTCTCCGCGAAGCGTTTCGCCTCCGTCGCCGCGAACTTCCGACCGGCTTTGATTTTATCGTCATTCCGACGCGTCAAGAAAAGGTTCCGTCGTTTGAAACGCTCGCGGACGATTTGGTAAAATTGTCGCGACGTTGCGTTCGAAAAGCGGTAAAACGAGGCGCGGCGCCAGCGTCGACTTCCGAAACGTTCGACGTTCCTCCGCTTTCGCCTCGACCGTCCTCGCTTCCGAATGATTAAACGCGCTTTTCATTTATTATCGCGACGTTTTTGCATTGTCGGTTCGTTTTTAGAACACGGATCGACCTTTATCGTCGTTAAAATCGTTCGTTTTTATCAAACGGCGATTAGTCCTATGTTCGGCCCTTGTTGCCGTTTTACCCCGACGTGCAGCCAATATTGCCTTTTAGCGGTTCAAAAATACGGCGTGTTTATCGGCGTCCTTAAAACGATTTGGCGTATTCTACGCTGCCATCCTTTTTCGCGCGGCGGATACGATCCGCCTTGACGCTTTTTCCCCGTCGCTTCGACGGCGTTTTGAAACGCGCTCGTCGTTATTGCAACGATTTAACGAAACGAAACAATGAGAATAACGTTTCTCTGCGCCTCCTGTCGCTCGGAACTGACGGTCGCCTCGCATTTTGCCGGTCGAACGATTCTTTGTCCGCGCTGTCGCCGAAAAACTCGGATTCCGACCGCGAATGCCGCGCCCGAAACGACGGCGTCGCCCGCCGATTCGCCAACCTCCGCTTCGCTCGTTCGAGAATCGTCGAATGTTTTCGCCAAACCTTGCGCCGATTTTGCGCCGAATCCGTTCGCCTTTTCGGTTCGACTCGAAACCTTCGCGCCTCAAGACGGCGGCGAAGAAAACGCGTCGAGCGCCGCCGAAACGACCGCTTCCAAAACGCCGAGCGTCAACGAGTTAATCGCGACGCTGCTCGAAGAAGAGAATCGTTGACCCGCCCTTCCTTTCGCCCCGCGCCGTCGTTTGTCGGCGCCTAACGCGCTTCGTCGTTTCCTCGAACGATCGCGCTCCCCATTCCGTTTTCTTAAAGGTTCCCCTATGTCGTCCCCTAAAAAAGCGGTCGTTTTACTTTCCGGAGGCCTCGATTCCTCGACGGTTTGCGCCATCGCGGCGGCCGAAGGTCGAGAAATTTACGCCCTTACCTTAAATTACAATCAGCGACACGCTCGCGAACTCGACGCGGCCCGCGCCGTCGCTCGCTTTTACAACGTTCGCGAACACCTGATTTTCCCCATCGACTTAACGCTTTTCGGCGGCAGCTCGCTAACCGACGACGCGATCGCCGTCGAGACGGACGTTCCGCTCGAAAAAATCGGCTCCTCGATTCCGACCTCCTACGTTCCCGCTCGCAACACGATTTTTTTATCGCTCGCTCTCGCCTTCGCCGAAACGCGAGGCGCCGACGAAATTTGGCTCGGCGTCAACTGCGTCGATTATAGCGGTTATCCCGATTGCCGTCCGGAATATTTGGACGCTTTCTCGCGACTCGCCCAACTTGCGACCAAAGTCGGCGTCGAAGGAACCGCGATCGAAATCAAAGCGCCTCTTTTACGTCTCGACAAAAGCGAAATCATTCGCCGCGGCGTCGAACTCGGGCTCGATTATTCGTTGACGCGCACCTGTTACGACCTCGACGACGCCGGTTTGTCTTGCGGTCGTTGCGAAGCCTGCGTCCTGCGTCGAGCCGGTTTCGCCGAAGCGGGCCTCGTCGACCCGGCGCCTTATCGCGATTAACGCCGGAACGCCGTTCGAATCTCGCTTGCGCGGCGACGTTTTTGCGGAACGTCGCCGCGTTCGCTCAAGATTGCCGACAAGAACGCCGATAAAACGAAAAACTTGCGTCGACGGGCCGTTCGTCGAACGCTTTTTGACGCTCGCTCTCTCGGCGACGCGTCCGTTTTCGTCGCGAACGCCGTTTTCGCGCCTAAATCAATTAAACGTTTCAAGACAAGGACGTCGTTATGAAAAGAATTTCTCGTCGCGATTTTACCGTCGGCGTTTTGGGGCTCGGAATCGGACTTTTAGGCTCCCGCGGCGCCTTGGGAGCGTTCGACGCGTTCGACGCGGCCTTGGTCAAGCAAGAATTGCGCGTTAAAACGGACGCCGAAAGCGCGTTCGTCGACGACGTCGTCGCCAAAACTCGCGCCGGAGAAATCCCGGCGAATATTTTGAACGCGGCGTACCGTTACGCGTTGAAAAAAGACGGCGCGCGTCGCGTCCACTACTTCGCTCGCTGCCTCGAAATTTTAACGAAAAGAGCCGGCCTTAACGTTAAATTCCTTAAATTTTAACGCCGCTCGCCTCGCGCCTTTCCCAATTTCGCGTTAACGAGGATTTTCGCCTCCGTCGCGTCGGTTTCATTTCAAGCGACCTGAAAAAAAACGCCGCCGAGAAAACGCTTTTCTTGGCGGCGCGTTTTTAGGTCGACGACGCGCGATCTGTCAATCGTACGCGGCCAATTTTTTCCGCACGTACTCGGCGCGCAACACTTCTTCGTCGATTTCCGCGTCCGCTTTCGTCCCGGTTAAGCGGCGCAAATGCGACGTTTGAATCGAAGCGGTCAATTCGTCGAGCGCGGAAATCGGCGCCGAATCGATCAAACGCAAGCGCACGCCGAGTCGAACGCTCGACAGATGCGCCATCGCCTCTTCCATCGTGATCGCGCGCGCCGACTTCAGCAACGCGAACGCTCGACAACAACGATCCAACGCGCCGTCGCGATCTTTTTCCAGCATCGTTTGGCGCGCTTGCCGCTCGTAATTAATTACGGATGGAATCACTTCGCTTAATTGTTCGACAATCTCTTCTTCGGACGCGCCCAACGTCGCTTGATTGCTAATCTGAAAGAACTCGCCGAGAACGCGCGACCACTCGCCGTAAATCCCGCGCACCGCAAGGTTCATTTTCTGCAACCCGCGAAGCACCTTTTCAATCTCGTTCGTTTCAATCAACGCCGGCAAATGCAGCATCACGCTCGCGCGCACGCCCGTTCCAACGTTCGACGGACAAGCGGTTAAGTATCCCAATTTTTCGTCGAAGGCGTAATCGAGTTCCGACTCGAACGCGTCGTCCAGTTCGTCGACCTTCTTCCAAAGTTCGCGCAACGCGAAACCGCTCGCGGTCGCTTGAAGACGCAAATGATCCTCTTCGTTGACCATCGCGCAAAAATTTTCGCGTTTTTCCAGCAGAAGCGCTCGCGGTCGCTCGCCGGCCTCGACAAATTCGCGACTCGCCAAAAGCCGTTCTTGCAAAAAGCGGGCGTCGTCGGTCGTAATATCGCTAAAATCGATAAATTCCGTGTCTTCGGTCGAAAAACGTTTCTCGACGACTTGCGAACACGCGGCGACGACGTTGCGCAAATCGTCGGTCGTCGCGCGACCGACAAAAGGAAAACCGCTCAAATTTCGCGCCAATCGAACGCGACTCGAAATCGCGACGTCGGAATCGGGCCCGTCGTCTCGCAACCAAGCGCACCGCCGCCGCAACAAATCGTTAAAGTTCACTTAAAGGCCTCGTTTTCTCTCAACAAACGCGTTCGGCGCCCTTCGACGCGTCGGCGTTCCCGTTATCTTCGTCAAACGCGTAAAAATCGCTTCGCGCCGACGTCGGAGCAGCCGTTCGTTTCTTCGGCTTCCTCGTTTCAACGGCATTCTACTCAATCGGCGCGTTTTCGCCAAGCGCAAAAATTAGAGCGCTAGCGGTTCGTTCGCCAACTGGCGTTCGGAGCGCGTCAGCTCGTACATATCGCGAATCAACTTGACGTCGCAAGGTCGTTGCTTGACGTCGCGGCGGAAAAACATTCGTTCTTGCGTCGCGATCATCAATTCGAGCGAAATTTCGGTCGTTTGCCCGAACGAACGCGCGTAATTGACGAAACTCGGCACCGCGGTCGTTACGAAACCGTAGACCATACTGCACGCGCCGATCGTTTTCCCGGTGAAAATACTCGTATTGATCGCCGTTTTCGCATAGTCGCCAACGACGCACCCTAAAAACTGCATTCGCGACGGCGTTTTCCCGGCCGGCGTCTCTTGCCAAACTTCGTTGTACGAGTTTTTCAGGTCGCTGTTGCACGTTCCGGCGCCCAAGTTTACCCAGCTTCCCAAATAACTATGCCCGAGAAAGCCGTGGTGCTGCTTGTTCGAATATTGCTCGATCGTCGTCGCCTCGACCTCGCCGCCGACCTTGCACGTCGAGCCGACCGCGACGTAATCCTTAATCGCCGCGTGTTCCAGAATCCGGCTGTTTCGCCCGACGTAAACCGGCCCGCGCATAAAAGCAAACGGCCCGATTTTAACCTTTTTATCTAAAATAACGGGCCCGTTTTTCGAATCGACGACGAAATACTCGCCGATTTCCGGGCGCTCCTCGACGGCGCGCGGCACGAAAAGCCCGTCGGCGATCTCGCAATAGTCGCCGGTCGCGACGCGGCTTTCTAAATTTTCGTTAATGTAACGCAAATGATAACGCACCGCGTCGGACGAGCGTTCCAATAGGGAAATCGGTTCGCCGATCTCGACCGTTTGGAGGTTCAAGTCCTTCAAAATCCCCTGCAACTGCGCGCAACCGATCTCTTGACGCGGCAAAAACTCCGCCGAATTCAGCGTCGCGGCGACGATGGACGACCCGGAAACGATCGCGGCGCCCCGTTCGCAAGGCGTCGTCGTCAACGCTCGCCAAGCGTTCAAGAGAGCGTAACGCGGCGCCGTTCTCGCGTTGATCAACAGAATCGGGCCCTTGCGATCGCCTCGAGCCGGAGTCCAAGCGAACGGAACGTCTTCGCGCAACAAATCGCGAAGGTGCGGACGCGCGATCAACTCGATCTCGCCCCCTAATTGCCGCGCCAAATTCAATAAACGCAAGGAACCGACGCTAATCGAAAACGCCGGACGCCCGACGGTGATCGGATAAAGATCGACGACTTTATCGTCCTCAAACAAGATAATGTGCATTTATCGTTTTCCTCCGACGTTTTTCTTCGTAACCGGCGCTTTTTTTGCGAAATCTTCCGCGCGGCGGCGTTTTTCGGCCAATTTGCGCGACCGACGACAATTTCCGACGCGTTAACCGCTCGACGGTTCAAACCGTCCGTCGCGCAAACGCCGACCGCTCCGCGCTTACGCTCGTTTATTCATTATAAAAGGAACATTCGAAAAATCAAGATTTTTCCCGAAAAAACTTTCGACCGCTCGCCTCGTCCCCGTTTAAGAAAACGCCGTTGGAAAAAAAAGTGAAAAAATTTCTCGAAAATCGCTCGAAATCGTCTTTTTTTTCTCGACGAACGCGCCGAAATTGCGTAAAATTCCTTGAAGACGCGAAGGAATCGCTTCTCCGCTTTCCGCTCGGTCGCGGCGTCGCCCGATCGCGCCGTTAAAATTTGCCCAATCGCAACAAAGGACGCTCTCAATGCGCAAATCGTCGTTTACCTATCTTGCCGCCGCCCTCGCCGGCGGTTGCGTCGCGCTCTCGTTCCAATCGTTTTTGCCGTCGACGACGCTCTTTCCGTGTCTCGCCGCTCAACACCCGGACTTCCGTCGCCCCGCTCCCGCCGGTCAAAACGATTTTGCCGATTTTGCGGACGCGTTCGACGCTTACGACGACGCGAAAAACGTCGCGACGCCCCTTTCGACGCAAATTCCGCCCCTCGCCGACTCGGCGTCCGCCGCGTCTCCGCTCCGTCGCGCCGTCGACGCGCCCGACGATCTCGCCGCGCGCTTGAACGAATTTTCCCCGCTAGAACGCTCTCAAATTGAAATTTACGCCCAAAATAACAAAAGCGTCGTCAACGTCGCGACCGTTTCGGAAAATCAACGCTCCTTCTTCCCGCAAATGTCCGCGGGTTGCGGCAGCGGAATCGTTCTCAACGCGTCCGGCGTCGTTTTGACGAACTTTCACGTCGTCGAAGGTTCGAGCAAGATTGAAGTAACGCTTTTCAACGGCGAAACGTATCCGGCCAAACCGCTCGGCGTCGACCCGAACACCGACGTCGCGCTCTTAAAAATCGACGCGCCGCAATCGAGTCTCTTCCCGATTCAATTCGGCGACTCGTCGCAACTTCTCGTCGGTCAAACCGTTTTCGCGATCGGCAATCCGTTCGGTCTCGAACGAACGATGACGCAAGGAATCGTTTCGAATCTTAACCGAACGATCGAAAGTCCGCAACAATTTCGCCAAATTAAAGGCGTCATTCAGATCGACGCGGCGATCAATCCGGGCAACTCCGGCGGCGTTCTTCTCGACTCGAAGGGCCGAATGATCGGAATGAACACCGCGATCGCGAGCCGCGTCGGCGAAAGCTCCGGCGTCGGTTTCGCGATTCCGGTCAACACGATTCACCGCATCGCGTCGATTTTGCTCGAAAAGGGCGAAGTGGTGCGCGGCGACGCGGGCGTCGTTCAAGTAACCGAAACGGAAAACGGCCTTATTCCGGGACTTATCGACGAGGGCGGCGCCGCCGACTCGGCCGGTTTGCGCGGCGGAAAACTGGTTATTTCTATCCGCGAACGCAACGGTACTCCTGCATATGGTAACCCGAAATCGAAATCGAGTTGAACTTGGGCATATTCTTCGACGTGTACTCGAAGATTTCGGCGATAATGCGCATCGAGACCTCGGGCGG
>JAFSFF010000392.1 GCA_017435375.1 Thermoguttaceae bacterium | reverse complement strand
GCATGATTACGAAAAAAGCGTCCCTATGAACTTTTCATAGGGACGCTTAACTGTTTTACGGACACCCGCCTAAGGACGGCGTTTTTGTTTAAGCGGCGGGCGCGGCGACGTTTAGTTCGCCGGCTCGAACGGCGTCGGGAAGAAGTCGACCAAGTCGGTGACGTCGAGCAAACCGAGCGGAACGCCGCGTTCGTCTAAGACCGGAAGTTCGCTAATCTTGCGCGAACTCATCGTCGCGATCGCCTCCGACATAAGTGCGCCGCTTCGAACGACCGACGGGAAACGGGTCATCGCGTCGCGAATCGGGCGGTCGAAGAAATCGACGTCGCGCGTTTCGAAGAGTTTCGCCAAGTCGGAGTCGGTGAAAACGCCGGTCAAACGGCCCTCGGCGTCGGTCAAGAGAATCGCGCCGACGCGGCGGCCCGGCTTGCGGCAGGAAACGAAAATTTCGCGAATCGAAAGCGCGTCCGACGCGACGCGACACTGCGAAAGCGGACGCATTAGGTCGTCGACGCGGCTTAAACGTCGACCTAAAGAGCCGCCCGGGTGAAACTTCGCGAAATCCTCCGCTCGGAATTTGCGCCGTCGACTCGCCGCCAACGCCAAGGCGTCGCCGACCGCCAACATCGCCGCGGCGCTCGAACTCGGCGCCAAACGGAGCGCGTCGGCCTCTTCGATCGAACCGATCTCCAAAACGATCGTCAACGCTCGTCCCAACGAACTGGCCGCCGTCGAAACGATCGAAACGATCGGAATCGAACGGGAACGCAACGGCGCCAAAATGCGCGAAAGCTCTTCCGTTTCGCCGCTGTACGACAACGCTAAAACAACGTCGTCCGGACGAACCGTCCCTAAATCGCCGTGAAACGCCTCCGCCGGGTGAAGGAAATGACTCGGCGTTCCGGTCGACGAGAGCGTCGCCGAGATTTTGCGTCCGATCAGGCCCGCCTTGCCCATTCCGGTAACGACGACGCTTCCGGAGCAAGTCGTCAACAGTTCGACGGCGGCGCAAAAACGGCGGTCGAGGCGTTCGATTTGGCTCAAAATGGCGCGGCTTTCGGAAAGGAGCGCGTCGCGAGCGAAGTCGAGCGTTTCAAGTTCGGCGGCGGAAAGGGGCGCGTCGTCGACCGAAATCGACGGTTTCGCCGGAGCGGTCGACGGGGTTTCCGGGGCGCCGACGACGCGGAAGCGTTCGCGTCGAACGTCCGAAACCGTTTGTTCCGCTTGCTTTTGCGCCGCTTGGGAAATCGCCATTTTCGCTTGCCTCGTTGTTGGGGGTCGTTAATATTGTTTAGGGGAATGTTTCGTCGGGGGACGCGGAAAAAATAGCGTCCCCCGCGAGTTTAACGTTTTTTCGCGGCGGACGCAAGAGCGGTTTTCCGGTTTTCGTCGAAAAATCGGGCGCTAACCGAAACGCTTACTTCGCGGCGCTCCAATTAATATCGCGCCAAAGATTTTCGTTTTTAATTTCGAAACGCTCGATCGTCTTTTGCCAAGCGGAGCCGTCTTTCAGAACGTCGTCGAAATTGTTCGAACCGAAACTCAACTTCGCGCCCATTTCCAACGCCAATTCGACGAAACGCGGTTTCGGAAACTCCGATTCCGCTTGAACTTCCAGCGCGACGTTATTGTCGATCGCCGCTTGAATCAGCGCGCGCATCCGTTTTTCCGTCCAAAGTTCGTCGTAACGGTCGGCGATAAATTCGGGGAGATAGGTAACGTTGGCAAGAATGTCGACCGGTTCGTTAACGACCGTCATGCAGTGTTGGAAATAGCGTTCGAACCAAACGTCTTCGTCGGTCTCGTAATCTTTCGGGAGGAGCCAAAGTTTTTGCGGTTTGCCGTCCGCGCCGACGCCCATAATCATCGTGTCGGCGAGAACGTAGTCGAGACGGCGGTAAATTTTCGGGTCGATCGTCTTGAACCAATCGCGGTCGTTGACTTGAATCCCGATTTTGACGCGCTCGGCTCGCGGAAGCGTCGCGTTGTATTTTTCGACGTCGGCGATAAATTTGTCGAGAATTTCGTTCGACGACAGCGGCCAGTCGCGTCCGTGATTTTCAAGAACGCCGCTCTTGAGGCCGGTTTTGCGAGCGCGTTCGACCGCTTTTTCCGCCGTCATTCCGCCGCGCAGGTGGATGTGATAGTCGGTCAGATCGAGCCCGGTTTGCGCGAGCCAAGGGACGTATTCCTCGAACGTTCGAGCCGGTTTCGCGGCGTCTTGAGCGGCGACGTTCGACGCGGAAAGAGCGAACGCGGCGCCTAAAAGAGCGAAGGAAAGAGCGGCGGCGAAAATTTTACGCATCGTTGGTTCCTTAAAATTTCGGATAATTGGAAAAATGGGGGAACGGGGCGGTTTGGGGGATTTTGTCGACCGCCCGGGAATAACGGGTATGCGGAAAACGGGGCGTTACTCGGCGACGCGCCAGTCTTGCAGGCGCAGCTCGACTTGCCCGAAATAATCGTTGAAAACGACTTGATAAGCGACGTCGAATTTAACGTTCGGGTTCGCTTCGACGAGCGCGTTCATTTCGTCGACCCAATCGCCGCAACCGAACGCGACGGCGCGACGCTCGTCGTGAAATTGGCGGAAACGTCCCGAAAAGGTGCGTCCGACCGGCTGTTCTCCCGGAGGCGCGCCCGGTTTCGGCTTTCCTCCGCCGACGCGACGCGCTTGCCCAACGAGCGAAACGCCGTAAGCGGCGAAAATCGGACGCGGATTTTCCGCGCCGAACGGCGACATCTTGTCGAGGTCGGAAACCGCTTGGAAGTTCAGCGCCGAGAACGGGAACTCGCCGTCGAGATAAAGTTTCGGAACGCGCTCCTGCGGCGAAAAACGGTCCTCGACGTAATCGCAAAACGCGGCGCGGAAGGCGGGAATGTTCGCCTCTTTGATTCCGAGTCCGGCGGCGGCCGCGTGTCCGCCGAAGCGTTCGAGATGTTCCGAGCAAGCGTCGAACG
>JAFSFF010000391.1 GCA_017435375.1 Thermoguttaceae bacterium | reverse complement strand
TTCTTCACGTCTTCCGGCGCGTCCGGAATGATGCGCTTGAAGTTATTGTCGTGAAAGGACATAATGACGCCGTCTTTCGTCATGCGAATATCGGCTTCCGGCACGACGTTGATCGCCCACGCGGCGCGGAAAGTCTCGAGCGTTCCTTCCGGCGCTTCGCCGCCCATACCGCGGTGTCCTTGAACGAGGATTTCCGCCAACGGAAGATTGGCCTTAACGTTCCAATCGGCGGGGGTTTCCGCGTAATATTCGTCGAGCGCTTGGAACGTAACGTCCGGACGGTCGGCGCCGAAACCGGCGGAACCGGCGTCCATCAACGCTTTATGGAACGGAATATCGGTCGCCAAGTCGGGACAAGTTTTCGTCCGCCACGCCATCGTTTGGAATTCAATTCCGCGAGCGCGCAACTCGTCGGCGACTTTGCGTAAACAAGCGAGCGACGGCTGCGGGTTCCCGTCGGCGTCTTTCGTTACGTGAATTTGCAAACGGTTGATTCCCTTGAAGTTATTGGCGCGCAGTTTTTCAAAACGCGCTTCGACGTCGGCGTCCTTCATTTTGCCGAGTCCCATCCAGAGCGTCGCGTCGGCGTTCGGACAAACTTCGGCCCAGCGTTCGAGGTGCGCTTCGTTACCCGACGTCAACGTTACTTGGAATCGCACGTCGTAAACGGCTTTCGCAAGCTGTTCGAAATCAACGTTTTTCACGTCGATCACGACGCGACGCCGATTATTCTGTTTCAGCGCGTCGCAAATTTCTTCGATCGAAATGATTTTTTCGCCTTTGAACTGTTCGCCGCGGAAGGAGCCAATATCGAGCGCGCGGGCTTCGTCGAACGTTAAGTCCTCGACGCCTTTCGCTTTAAGTTCGGCGGAAGCGTTCGGACAAACGCGAGCGAAGTTGCCGTCGTGAAACATCAAAATTCGCTTATCTTTCGTCGAACGCACGTCGACTTCCGGCGTTCCGCCCATCGCCCAAGTCATTTCAAGAGACGACATACAGTTTTCCGGCGCCAAATCGCCCGCTCCGCGGTGCGCGACGACCGTTACTCTTTCGCGCGGAATGTTACGCAACGTCCAACGCGCTTCGTCGCCCGACGCCGGAAGCGCCGCTAAGAGCCCCGCGATCAACGCCGCCGTTTTCGCTAAACACAATTTCATATAATCCCTTTAATCGCGTTATTTAAAGTCAAAAAAACGTCCCGACGCTTCGCAAACGAACGCGCGAGCCGACGCTCGACGGCGTCCGACTCGCAAACGTCGGGCCGAAAACCTAAAAATTACGAAACGCCCAACCGAAACGCCGGTTCAGCGCCGCTTTATTTTCACCAACGCCGGGCGCGCAAACGCTTACATCGCTTCATTTACGCCTTCAATGTTTTCCATTTCGCCCGCGTTCGCTTGGCCGTTCAAGCCGCCGACGCCGCCCAGCGCCCAGTAACGACGACGCAACTCGTCCAAGGCGTTAAAAACTCGACTCGGCTCTTCCATATTTTTCATCGTAAGAATACCGTCGGTAAGGTCTTGCGTAAACAGGCTGATCGTGCCGACGCCGCCCTGAAAATACTTCTGGAAAAAGGTTTGCGAGCTTTGAATGTCCTTCACTTGCGCAATGTGCAAGGAGTCGGTTTTCTTGTTGAAAATCCCGCGCGTTACCAAAATCGTCGTCGCTTTCGGGTTGTCGGCGTCGCAACGGATTTCAAACTTAACGCCGTAAACCGCGACGATCCAGTTCCAAGCGCGCCAAACCCAAAGGAAGGCCGGAATCGCCAGGCAGACGCCCCAAATCGCTAAAATTTTCACGGACGCGCCGGATTTCGTCGCTTGCGACGCGGCGTTTTCCGTTTTCGTTTCGTTCGGCGTCGACGCGACCGGCGTCGTTTCCGTTTCGCTCGGCGTCGACGCGACCGACGCAGCTTCCGGCGCGACCGCTTCGACCGGTTCTAAGTCGTCGACCGGCGCGTTAACGTTCTCGTCGGCTTGGCTCGCGGGCGTTTCTTCGGTCGCCAGGGGCGCGTCGAGCGAAGCGTCTTGCGCAAACGCTTGCGGCGTCGAGAATAACGTCGCGGACGAAACGGGCGTCGGCGCGGCGTTTTCCGATTTCGGCTTCGTTCCGGAACAACTAAGCCGCGCGGCCAACGCAATAAAACCGATCGTAACGATCGTTAAAAAAACGATTTCCGGATAAAACGCTTTGAAAGAAGGGCGTCCCTCGCGCCAAGGGCCGGGGGGCGAGACGGGCGCGCTCGCGTTCGTTTTCGTCATTATTCTAATCCTCGTTGGCTAAATGTTGCTCGATAATACGATAATGCGCGGAAACGCCCGACGAAACCGCCGGAACGCTCCGCGTTATTATTATACCGCCCTCGCGTCGAAAAATCAAACGGGACGCGCAAATTTTTCGACTTTCGCCTCGGCGTTACTTCCAAACGTCGCGCTTTTCGAACGTCGTATGAAAGAGCGATTTGGCGCGTTCGCCGAGCGGTTCGCCGACAAAGTCGCGGTAAAACGCTTGAATCTCCGGGTTGTCGCCGCTCGTTCGGAGCGCGACTTTCGCGTCGCCTTCGAAAAGACCGTCGGCGCGTTGTTGCCGCCAAGCGTCGTTCGGACGCCGCATTCCGCCGATTTTCGGTTGGCCGCCGCCTCCGACGCAACCGCCCGGACACGCCATTACTTCGACGAAATCGAACTCGATTTTACCGGTCGTTTTCAGCGTTTCCAAGAGCGGTCGAACCGCCGCCAAACCGCTCGCGACCGCGACGCGAACCGTTATGCCGCCAATCTCGACCGTCGCCGTCTTCAACGCTTTCGTTCCCCGAAGCGATTCGAATTTAAGGAGTTCCGACGGCGGGTCGGTTCCCTCGACGACTTTCCAAAGGTTGCGAAGCGCCGCCTCCGCGACGCCGCCGGTCGCGCCAAAAATTTTTCCGGCGCCGCTTCCGTTCCCGAGCGTCGAGTCGAACGGCTCGTCGTCGAGCGTCGCCGGGTCGAC
>JAFSFF010000041.1 GCA_017435375.1 Thermoguttaceae bacterium | reverse complement strand
GTGCGAGGGGCGACCTTGCAGATCTTGGCGACCTGACCGGTGGTGAAAACCTTCATTGCTGACTCTCCGATAAAATTGTACGCGTTAGGTATCCAACGAAATTTCTTGCCAAAATCCGTTTCGGCGCGAAATTTTGTCGTCCCGAAGCGTCGCGTTGCGCGGGGCGATCCTTCGCGAGGCGCGGCGTCGACGTTGGTCGAGACTTAACGAAAAATAGCGGACGGGCGCGCTTTCGCGGACGAAGAGCGCTCGACTCCGTTTGACTGGTAACGTTTTCGGCGTTTTGTTCGCGTCTTCATCAGTAAAAACCGGAATAATCGTGAAATTATTTTTTTTCGGCAAACTTGATTTTCGGCGAAAACGCGAAAGGCGACCGTCGGGGTGGTTTTGCGTTTGAAAAGGGATCGCGCGCAAAACCGCGGCGCGAGCGAATTCCGTTTGTCGGCTTTTTAAGGCGAAGCGCCTTTATCGGCCTTACTCGGAAAAAACTCGTCGTCGCTGTCGTAGGGTTCTCATCGGCATTAACGGTCGACCGACTTTAACGAGTTTTAGTTTTCGTTCAAATTGTGCGAATGAGAACGGTCGTCGCGCTTTCGACGGCGGCGACAGGGGCGTTAAAATGGGAGAGAGCGGAAAAACGTAGCGGTTGGCGCGTTTTGGCGAGACGTTAAAACGCATTGAAAAAGTAGAATTTAGCGGAAATGACGGACGCGGCAAGGGGCGGTTTTAGCGATTATTTGCAAAGTAGCGGTCGGAGTGAAAATAGGGACTCCGGCGAACCGTTTTAAAAAATAAAATCGAATAAAGCGGCGCTATTTGTAGAAGTTTGACAAAATTTTGTTAAAATGTCGAAGGCGGTTTCGCGGCGTCGGCGGCCGGCGGCGTACTTTTATAAGCGTCGGAGGGCGAAAAGGCGTTCGGCGGTTTGACGCGATTTGGCGTCGGCGAGCGGCGAAAGCGAACGAGACGGATAAAACGAGTAAAACGGATTGAAGGCGGCAAAGCGGTGAACGAGACTGATTTTCTTATCGAACAAGCGGTTTTTTTGACGAATTTGACGCGGCGTTCGGAGGACGGGCGCAACGAGGCGGCTCTGCTCGACGCGACCGAGCGCGCGTCGCGGGCGGATTTGGACGTCGCGCTCGATTGGGCGTCGCGAGTCGAGACGTTCGACGCCGGATACGATTCGCGCAATCTCTTTTTCTTGCCGACGGCGAGCGGCGCGTTCGCGGTCGGGCGTTTGACTCCGGCGGCTCCGGAAGCGGGGGAGGGCGCGTTCTATTTTCAAACGTTTTTTATCGAGGAAGACGCGTTTTTCCAATGCGGCGCGAATCCGATCGCGCTGTTGCATTTGGCGTTGAACACCGCGCGTTTCGCGCTTTATCGACCGGTCGCGAAATTGGAGGCGTTTCGTTTGGAGGCGCGGGCTCCTTGGATCGATCAAGAGGGGTTGCGGCGAACGACGGAGCGTTTGGGAACGCGGGCGCTAACGACGTTGATTCAAACGGTTCTTGAGTCGAAACGAACGACGTTTGTCGCCGATTACAACGCGTATTTGGTCGTCGCGGCGCTCTTCGAATTGACGCCGATTCATTGGCGACCGGCGCTGACGTTCGCGGTCGGCGTTCGGTTTCGCGAAGATCGCGTCCTTCGAGCGCTCGGCGCGACGGCGAGGCGAAACGACGAGGGGCCGCGCGTCGACGGCGGAGCGTCCTTTTGCGATTTGCGGGACGTCGTTGAGAACGACGACGCGTATCCGATCGAGAATCCTTGGGCGGCGTTGGTCGAACTGGCCTTGCGGAAGAGTCGCGTCGACTATTTATACGAGCGGATGGTGGAGGATTTTTTCCTTTATCAAAAAAATGGGGACGGCGACGGCGAGCGCGTCGCGACGAGCGACGAGGTCGCCGAGTTGGGCGCGCGTTGGCGTTCGGGGTTGGAAAGCGCGATTTGCGGCGAGGACGCGAACGGCGAAGCGGACGATTCGAACGCGGAGAGCTTTTTCGACGACGAAAGAGACGAAGACGACGCGGCGGACGACGAACGCTCCGACGAAGGGGAATCGTTTTTCGTCGGCGAGTTCGAGGGCGGATGGCGCGATTCGGACGTCGACGATCGTTGGCGAGTCGACGAAGCGGACGCGGCGGAAAAACAAACGCCGACGGACGAGCGCGTCGCGCCGGAGTTTATCTTTAAAGTCGTCGAGCCGACCGAAGCGGAGCGCGCCGAGATCGAAAACGACCGGGAAAAAGGTCGAGAAAAAAACGCGGCGCTAAAGAGAAACGATAATAACGATAAAAAGAAGAGGCGAGCCGCTTCGCTCGACGATATTTTCGCCGGCGAGTCGTGTTTATACCAAAGGGGCGCGACCGAATGGCGGAGAAGCGGACGCGAAGAGGAAGAAGCCGGCGCGGTCGAGTCCGAAGGCGAACGAAGCGACGTCGGCGACGAAAGCGAGCGCGAGGAGCGAAACGACCGGAACGACAAGGAGGCGGCGCTCGAAGCGTTGCGGCGCGTTTTCGCCGGGAAGGACGGCGTTTCCGGAGCCGGAGGAACTCGGCGAAAAGCGGTCGCGAGACGATTCGACGAGTTTTTGGAACTCTTGAAACTCGAACGAGCGTTCGACGAGCCGCTCGGCTTGGACGCTTTGGCGAACTTGAACGCGTTGCTCGACGAACGCGGCGCCGAAGCGTTGGAGCGTTTGGGACGAGCGGCGCGGCGCGACGTCGGCAAACGCGTCGACGACGACCGGCGAGCGTCGGAACGGGACGCGCGGCGGTTGCGGTTGGCGCCGTTCGCGGCGTTGTCGGCGGAGTTTCCCGGTTGGAACGAAGAGTTGCGGCGGTTCGACGCGTTGTTCGACGACGCTTGCGTCGGAAACGACGCGGCGGCGGAGGAACTGCGCGACTTTTGGCGGCGTTGGCGGCGCGAACTCGACGAAGAAACGGTCGACCGAATCCGCGGCGCTTACGAGGAGCGGTTGCGCGGGAGATTGTCGACGGAGGACGGAGGCGCGGTCGAGCGAACGGAGCGGCTGTTGGCGGCGTTGGCGATTTATAGCGCGCTCTTTTTGGAGCGTTGACGGACGACGAAACGGTCGACGGAAAAGAAAGTCGACGGAGAAGAAAAATGAAACGAACGCGGAAAATCGGAACGAAACGGGCGGCGCTTTGCGTCGGCGTCGCGGCGGCGCTTTGCGTCGGCGTCGCGAGCGCGAACGACGCGCCGGAGAAAAGAAACGTCGAAAACGCGACCGCGAAGAGCGAAAGCGGCGCCGACGAAGCGACTGTCGCGAACGATTCCGGCGATTCTCGCGGTTCGAGCGCCGCGGTCGACGAAGACCGGAAAGACGCCGAAGCGCGAACGCGACGGGCGGTCGAGGAAACGGTCGCGGCGACGGTCGACGAACCGGAGAAGTTGCGGCGGCTCGACAAAACGGCGCCGATTTGGGTTTCGAGCGACCGCAAGCGCGTCGTTCTCGGCGGCGTCGTTTGTTTGCGCGAAGGGCCGCTCGAGTTCTTCGCCTGCCGACGCGGGAGCAAGGAACACGAGTCGGTCGTTTCGCTCGACGTCGCGCCGCACTTGATATGCGCGGCGTTGTTGGCCGTCGGCGCGAAACAGGGGAAACCGGCGAAGTTCGACCCGGAGTTCGTCCCGCCGACCGGCGAAGAGATCGAGATCGAGTTGCGTTGGCGCGACGCGGAGAGCGGGACGGTTCGCAAAATCCGGGCGCAAGAAACGATTCGCGAAGCGGAGACCGGGCGCGAAATGACGGCGCCTTGGGTCTTTACCGGCGGGCTTTTCGGCGTCGACGCGGAGGGAAAGAAGTATTACTTGGCGAACGTAACCGGCGAAATTTTCGGCGTTTCGAACTTTCCCGGCTCCGTTCTCGACGTTCCGTTCGAGAGTTCGAGCGATAACGCGCTTTTGACGTTCGAGGCGAATACCGCGAAAATTCCGCCGACCGGAACGTCGACGGCGTTGATTTTGACGCGCAAAAATAAGCCGAGCGGAGCGACCGACGGCGCGGAGCGGAAAAAATGAACGACGATTATAACGATTGGGAAAGATGCGGCGATTTCGGGGGCGGCGGAAACGTCGGGGTTCCCGGCGGTTTGGACGGTTTTGCGAACGTCGGGAATTCGGGCGGTTCGGGCGGTTTTGCGAACGTCGGGAATTCGGGCGGTTCGGGCGGTTTTGGAAACGTCGGGAATCCGGGCGGCGCGAACCGTTTTAGCGCGCCGAACGTTCCGAGCGCGTCGCGGCTGACGGCGGAAGATCGGGCGGCGTTGCAAAAGGCGGCGGCGACTTATCGATCGACGTTTCTAATTTTCGCGCTCCTTTTTTTGACCGGTTTGGCGGTCGCGCCGTCGTTGGCGGAGCGAATCGCGTTGGCGATCAACCGCGGCGCCGAGCAAGCGAAGCTCGAAGCGGCGCGGGAGTTTTTAGCGGCCAACCCAAGCGCGGTCGGAGAAGCGCGGATTCCTTACGTCGCGAAGTTGGCGGCGCCGAGCGTCGTCGGCGTCAAGACGAACCGATTCGAGCGAACGTTTTTCGGCGGCGTCGCGCAAGCCGAGGGGCAGGGCTCCGGCGTTATCGTCGACGCGGACGGCTTCGTCGTTACCAACTTTCACGTCATTTGCGAAAACGGGCGGCTCGTCGACGGCGTCGAGCTCGTCTTGAGCGACGGGCGAACCGTTTCGAACGGGATAACGCTGATCGGCTTCGACGAGGCGCTCGACGTCGCGGTTCTCAAGATCGAGGAGCCGAATTTGACGCCGATCGCTTGGGGAGACAGCGACGCGTTGGAGGTCGGCGACGCGGTGATCGCGCTCGGCAACCCTTACGGCTTGGCGCAAACCGTTACGCAAGGGATCGTTAGCGCGAAAGAGCGGTTCGTTTTGAACGAAAACGGCGTCGCGACGCAAGAGTTCCTGCAAACGGACGCGGCGATCAATCCCGGCAACAGCGGCGGCGCGCTCGTCGACGAACGCGGCGAGCTGGTCGGAATCAACACGGCGATTTACGGCGAGCGTTACCAAGGGATTAGCTTCGCGCTTCCGAGCGCTCGGGTTCGCGAAGTTTACGAGGAGATCGCGCGGAGTTATCGGGCGAATTACGGGCGTTGAGCGGCGGTCGGCGCGGCGCGAGGAAAGCGCGTCGGCGTCGGCGGTCGGGACGGTTTTTCGGACTTTTTTTCGGAGCGTATTAATATTAATGACGGATGGGACGGTAAAACGGCGCGTCGCGGTCGGTCGCGTTTCGTTGGCGGCGGTTTCGTCGGCGGCGTTGGTCGCGGCGGCGTTCGGCGTTTCGACGGCGAAAGCGGCGAGCGCGGACGGGAGCGGAAACGAGAAGGCGAACGCGGCGGCGGTCGCGGCGGACGCGAAAGAAGGAGCGGAAAAG
>JAFSFF010000390.1 GCA_017435375.1 Thermoguttaceae bacterium | reverse complement strand
CGCAAGTTACGGCGACGCGCGAGTTTCGAGCGGAACCGTCGCGCTGACGAAGGACGTCGAAACGCCGCTCGAAGGGCGTCGCGTTTTAATCGTCGAGGATATGATCGACTCCGGGCGTTCGTTGAAACGTTTGCGCGACCACTTCTTAAGTCGCGGCGCCGCCGAGGTTTGCGTCGTCGTTTTGGTCGATAAAAAAACGAAGCGCGCCGTCGACGTTCCGGTCGAGTGGAGCGCGTTGGAGTCGGAAGACCTCTTTTTGCTCGGGTACGGGCTCGACGACGGCGAGCGCGGACGCAACTTGCCCGACCTTTGGGTCGTCGATTAAGTCGTTCGAACGCCGAAGTTTAGAACGCTCTAAAAAATAAAAACGCCGTCGCGAAAAACGACGGCGTTTTTACTTGAGCGGACGTTAAGCGCGTCGAGCGTCGACGTCGAAAAACAACGCGGTTCGACGGCGCAAGTCGCGCAAAAACGTTAGTTGCGTTGGAGAACGCCCGCTTTCAAATCGTCCGGCGCCTGACGCTTCAAGACGAAGCGCTGTTTCTTGCCGGTCGCCGTGTACGGGAGTTCTTCGACGAAACGATAATAACGCGGAATCGTAAAGCTCGACAAACTCGGGTGTTCGGAGCAGAATTTCAACAGTTCGGCGACGGTGAGCGACGGATCGGAAAGGACGACGTAAGCGACAAGCGCTTGACCGCGCGTCGTTTCCGGAACCGGAACGACGACGCAGTCCGCAACCTTCGGGCAGTCGCAAATCGCTTCTTCGATCGGCTGCGGATAGATATTTTCGCCGGCGCAGATCATCATATCGTCTTTGCGCCCGACGATGGAGACGTATTCGTTCTCGTCCCAAATCGCGAGGTCGCCGGTGTAAAGGTAGCCGTTCTTGAACTTGCGCGCGGTCTCCTCCGGCTTGTTGAAGTAGCCGTAAGCCGTTTTCGAATTGCAGCGAACGATCACTTCGCCGAGCGTCTTGCCGTCTTTCGGCGTCAAATTGTCGGGCGAGCCCCAACCGTCTTCGATCGGTTCGACCAAAATAACGTCGTCGTCGTAAGCGGCGCGTCCGGCCGTCCCGGCTTTTTCCGGCAGGTCTTTCGAGTCGAGGAAGGTGTTTAGGAACGATTCCGTCGTACCGTAACTATTGATGAAGTCGATCTTTGCGAAAACGCCTTGCAGATAGCGGTAAACGGCGCGTTCGAGATCGCTTCCCATCATCACAAGGAGGCGGAGCGACTTCACGTCGGCGTGCGCTTTTTCCTGTTTGCGCGCGACCATCGTCATCGCCGACGGAACGCCGAGCAGAATCGTAACCTTCCGCTTTTGAACGCATTTAAGGCAAGTGGACGGGTTAAATTGCCGCAAAATAACGATTTCGCCGCCGAGATAAAGGGTCGGCGTCATTCCGCCGTGGAAACCGCCGCGATGGAACCAAGGCGTCGTATTGATCGTAACGTCGTCCGAGAAAATAGGATAGCGCATCGCGACTTCGTGCGCCGACATCACCTCGTTCATGCGGTTGATCGGAACGCCCTTCGAGCGCCCGGTCGTGCCGGACGTGTAGAGGCGGGCGATCTCGTCGAAAATCGAAACGTCTTCCGGTCTCGACGGCGCGTCGCAACCGAACGACGCGACAAATTCTTCGAAGCTAACGCATTCGATTTCAACGTTTTCCGGAACGCCGACGCGAACCGTTTTCGTCGGAGGAAACGCCGCCGTTTGCAACGCTTTCGCGACGACCGCCTCCATTTCCGCGTCGAAAATGAAGATTTTCGGGCGGCTGTCGTCGAAGGCGTAAGCGATTTCGTTCGGCGACCAGTTGTAGTTGAGCGGATTAAAGATCGCGCCGATTTTTTGCGACGCGACGTAAGCGAAAACGAACTCCGCGCCGTTGTAGAGCCCGACCGAAACGACGTCGCCTTTGCGAACGCCTTCGGCGTAAAGCGCGTTCGCCAAACGGTTTGCTTCGGCGTTCAGCTCGGCGTAAGTCCAAACGCGCCCGGTCGGCGGATCGCTAAGGGCCGGTTTGTTGGCGAAGCGGCGAGCGTTGCGTTCGAAAACGTTGAGAAAATCGAATTCCGTTTCGAATTGACGACGAATCGGTTCCGAATTGTAAGTTTTCGGATGTTCTTGGTTTAGCGCGGTCATTTTTGCCTTTGGAAAAATGTTTGGGCGTCGTTAAAACGCGATTCGGGAGGTCGCGTCGGCGACGGCAAAAAGGGGGGGGAGGGAAAGGCAAGTCGAGCGTTGAGCGCGGCTTGGAAATGAAAACGGCGAAACGCGTCGAAATCGACCTCGCTTCGCCGTTGTTAAGCGTTGAAATTACGCGGGTTCCGACGCGTCGTTTTTCTTCTGCGTCGCGTCGTCTTTTTTCTCGATCAGCGCGAACGAAAGCTCCGCTTTGACGCATTGTTTGCCGCCGACGAAGCCTTCGCAAGTGGTGAAATAAAACGGTTCTTTGATTCGGTCGACTTTGCAAGCGGTTTCGAAAACGTCGCCGGGTTCGACCGGTCGTTTGAAACGAACGTTGTTAAGCCCTACCAGATAAGGCGTTTTGTTTTTCGGAACGCCGTTCGCAAGGAGAAACGCCGTCGTTTGCGCGAGCGCTTCGCAAAGAATGACGCCGGGAACGACCGGATGGTTCGGAAAGTGCCCTTGGACGAACCATTCGTCGCCGGTAATTTGCAACTTGCCGCGCGCGACGTCGCCGTCCAACGACGCGGAATCCAACAACAGCATCGGTTTACGGTGCGGTAAATAACGTTCGATATCGACGACTTCCATTGGACGACGTTCCTTTAACTCCTTAAACGAGAATAGTTAAGACGCGACATTCCGTCGTCGCGTCGTAAAAAAGAGGGCGAGCCGCTCAACCGCCGATACGACGGAACGCGAGGCAGGCGTTGTGTCCGCCGAAACCGAACGAGTTCGAAATCGCGAGGTCGAATTTCGCTTCGCGTTTTGTCGACGGAATGTAGTCGAGGTCGCATTCCGGATCGGGTTCGAGGAGGTTGAGCGTCGGCGGCGCGACGTTTTCCGCGAGCGCTTTCAAGCAAACGATCGCTTCGACGGCCCCGGCGGCGCCGAGCATATGTCCGGTCGCGGATTTCGTCGAGCTGATCGCGAGGCGGCGCGCTTCGTCTTCGCCGAACGCGATTTTCAGCGCGCGGGTTTCGGCGACGTCGTTCAGGTGGGTGCCGGTGCCGTGCGCGTTGACGTAAACGCTTTCGCCCGCTTTCCAATCGGCTTCGCGAAGCGCTTCGACGACCGCTCGAGCGGCGCCGTCGGCGTCCGGGCGCGGCGCGGTCATATGGTAGGCGTCGCACGTCGAACCGTAACCGCAAATTTCGCCGTAAATCTTGGCGCCGCGATTCTTAGCGCGTTCGTATTCTTCCAAAACGAGAACGCCGGCGCCTTCGGCGATGACGAAACCGGCGCGTCGCGCGTCGAACGGCAAGGAGGCGGCGTTCGGGTCTTCGGCGGTCGCGAGCGCTTTCATCGAGTTAAAACCGGCGACGCCGACTTCGACGATCGGCGCTTCCGTTCCGCCGGTCAAGGCGACGTCGGCGTAACCGTGGCGAATCGCGCGAACCGCTTCGCCGATCGCGTTCGTGCCGGACGCGCAAGCGGTAACCGCCGGGAGCGCGGCGCCGCGGAAGTCGTAGCGAATCGCGAGGAGGCCCGCCGGCATATTCGCGATCATCATCGGAACGAAGAAGGGCGAAACGCGGCGCGGGCCCTTGTCGAAGAGTTTGAAACAGTTCGCTTCGTTCGTTTCGAAGCCGCCGATACCGGTGCCGAGGTAAACCGCCGCGCGATTCGGGTCGACCGTGCCGGCGACGCCGCTCAGTTGCATCGCTTCCGACGCCGCGGCGACCGCGAACTGAGCGCTGCGATCCATTTTGACGACTTCGGCTTTTTCCAACCAGTCGAGCGGGTCGAAGTTTTTCACTTCTCCGGCGAGACTCGACTTGACTCGCGACGCGTCGAAGCGAGTGATCGGGCCGATTCCGCAAACGCCGGCTTTGAGGTTGGCCCAAAAGTTTCTAACGCCGATTCCGACCGGCGTAACGGCGCCCATTCCGGTAACAACGACTCGACGATTCATTCGCTTCCTTTCAATAGTTTTTATAAGGCGTTCGCGCCTCGGGGAGAGGGGATGGGGTTCGCGGGGGAAATAAGGGAACGACGCGCCGTTGGGTTAGAACGAATCGTTTTCGTTTTGCGCCGCTTCGACCGTCGCGACGACGTCTTTAATCGTCGCCAGTTTTTTCGTCGGTTCGATTTCGACTCCGATTTTTTCTTCGAGCGCCATTAGAAGTTCCGCCGCGTCGAGCGAGTCGACGCCGATCGAAATGAGTTCCGTTTCGGGGGTGATTTCGGAAGCGTCGAGACCGTAACGGTCGGCCAACGCGTTCGCGATCATTTGAAAAATATCCATTTTACTCTCCTAAGGCGAGCCGTCGACGGGCCGCGCGTACGAAATTATACGGTAAAACGTTGCGCCGCGACAACGAAATTTCGATAAAAAACGGAAAGAACCAAAATTTTCGGCGGCGCGCGTCGCTTGGGGCTCTCGCCGTCGGTTAACGCTGTTAACCAAGTCTTCGTCGTACAATATAACCGCGATTGCCTCGGCGTCAAGCGGGGGGCGGCCTCGATAAGCGTTCTTTTTGACATTTTTGGGAAAAATGTCTTGGTTCGGCGGCGCGTTGAAAAGTCGCGTCGCCGAAAAGGAGGAACGAGCCGCGGTTTGTCGGGCGTAAGAAGGGGAGCGCAAACCCAACCGCGGTTTGAAGGCCGCGTCGGCGCGTTTACGGCAGATCGAATTCGCGATCGACAAAATCGGCGACGAACTGGAGCGATTCTTCGTCGTAAGGGAGGTCGCCGTTGCAAAACATCAGCGCGGCGCCGTAAATGAGCGAGCGAACGACGTACATCTTAACGCGCGCCGTTTCCTCCGAGACGCCGGCTTCGTCGCAATATTGTCGAAGAAGCGCTTTGGAGAGTTCGCTCGTTTTCGCTTTAATGGGGAGATAGTCGACGCCGCCGGTTTTGCCTTTGGCCGTCCAAACGGCGAGAAAACGCGGGTTTTCGACCATAAAGCGAACGTATTCGCGGCTTAGCTCGATCAGTTGGCGACGGAGGGGCGCGTCGGCGAAGCGAGCGATCGTTTTATCTTGGCGTTCCAACCACTTTTCGTTGATGTACGAGATAACCGACGCGAGGAGTTCGCTTTTGTTCTTGAAGTGTTTGTACGGCGCCGCGCAGGAAACGCCGCAAGCGTTCGCGACGCGACGCATCGAGAATCCTTCGAAACCGAACGCTTCGGCTTCGGCGAGCGCGGCGACGATCAAACGTTCTCGAATCGTCGTCGGCGTCGATTGAGCGAGGGACGGCATAAAACGTTAAAACAGGAAGGAGGAACGAAGGCGGGAAACAAACGACGCGAGCGACGTTAAAGTTGCGATTCCGGAAGAAGGCGGAACTGACGGCAAATCGCTTGAGCGATCTGCTCGGGATTCGTGCCTTTGCGGAGGCGAACGCAATCTTTTTGCGCTTCCTTGACGAGCGTCGCGAATTCTTCCGAATGTTTGTGGCTGCACCAAGGGATGTAAATTAAAAACAAGCGCGTTTCGTCGTCGCGTAAGAAACCGGCGAAGCGTTCGAGCGAGTCGCCGTGGCTGGTTTCCGACCAAAAAAGCCGAACGTTCAAATTCTTTTCGAGTCGAGCTTGAAGGTGCGGTTGCGGAGTGCCGCCGACGAAAACGGCGCGCGCGCCGGCGTAACGTTCGCGAACCGCTTGAACGGCGGGCGAATACGAAACTTCAGGCGTTTCGAAGATCGCCGCCAACGCTTCTTCTTCGCGGATTCGAACGAGGTCGATTTCTTGCACGACGCGTCCGAAAGCGGCGGTCGTTTGCGCTTCGTCCGGGATTTTATCGACGACGTCGCGGAGGCGTTCGCGGAACCAAAGGGAGGACGCGGGTTCGCGAAACGTTTCGCAGAGCGTCGTCGTCGCTTCGATAATTTTATTCCAATCGTAGAGCGAATTGGGCTCGAGCGCGATTTTTTTCAGGTGATATTCGACTTTGCCTTCGAGCGTTTTACGTTCTTTGAGGCGAGAGCGAAGGGCGTCGAACTCCTCGGTCAGCGCGGCGACCTCGGCGCCGACGGCGAGCGTTTCCTCAAACGTCAAGCGGTCTTGAAAACGCAGGTTGGCGAGGAAAACGCCCCTCCGTCCGCAGGAGCTTATGAGGAGTTCGTAGGCGGTTCGTTGCGTTTCTTCGGCGGCGAGCGAAACGTTAAATCGCGTTAAAACGGATTTTAGACCGCATTGTGCGTTGGCGGCCGCTTGCGCGGCGAGGGGGAAAAAGGGGTCGCGCCGACGGTCGCGCGGCAAGTCGACGACTTGCGCGAAAAGTTCGAACGCTTGGGCGGCGACGTCGTAACATTGCGCCGCTTCTTCCAATTCGTCCGGAGTTAGGCGGCGCGCGAACGAGCGAGGGAAGGTCGGTTTAGAACGCGCTAAATTTTCGGCGTCTTGCGAAAGGTCGGGTTCGACGGCTTGCGAGACGGGGAAAGGGGCGGCTAATCGTCGGCAGTCTTGGGCGACCGAGCGAGCGCGTTCGGCGAGGGCGGCGAAGTCGGCTTCGGCGTTTTCGCCGTCGCGGCGTTTCTCGGAGGGCGCGTCGTCGAGCGAGGGGAGTTCGAGAGCGTTCTCGGAGGGGGCGGCGCCGATTTTCAACGACTCCAACGCCGCGGAGGACGCGACCGGACGATAATCCGGGTGCGTTTTGTGGTAAAGGCGCGTCGTCGAATTTTCTTCGATCATTAAGATATTCGGCGAGAGGGGGCGGCGAAATTCTTCGCGTCGCGTGAGAAAAAAGTCCGGCAAACCCGGGAAGCGGTCGGATATTTTTTCGGTCGCGAGGTAGGCGGAAGAAACGAGAGCGTCGCCGTCGAGAAGAACTTCTTCGAGCGCGGCGTTCCAAGCGGGCGCGTCGAGTTCGAGCGCGCTCGGCCCGACTTCCGGCGCGAGTTCGCAAAGGTCGTCTTTTTTCGGCGTCGACGGAGCGACCGGCGACGGCGCGGAAGGCTCCGTCGCGCCGGACGAAGTGTCGGTCGCGCGCCAAGAGGTCGCGTCGAGCGAATCCCAATCGAGTCCGTCGTCCGCCAAGAGCGCGCGAAGGTCGTAAAGGCATTCTAAGTTGGCTTCGAGAGACGACGAAACGTCGGCGGTCGTCAATAAAACGCGGCGCGTTCGACCGGAGAGCGCGCGGAGAAGCGCGAGCGGTTCCGGAACGCCGAGCGCGAAAAGGAGTTCCGTCGACGGCGGCGTCGAAGCGAGCGCGCCGAAAAGAACCGCCGTCGCTTGAACGTCTTCGTCGTCGGCGGGAACGACTTCAAAACCGGCTTGGAGGAACTCGGGAGCGGCGAAAAAGCGAGACGGCGCCAACGTCGCGACGCGGCGAACGACCGCGACGCCGCGCGCCGACGTTTCGCGTTCGATCGCCGTTCGAATCGCGTCGAGCGTCGTTAGCGGGAACGGCGCGTCGAGGATTTTGCCGGATAAAACTAAAGTCGCCGTTTCGTTGGACATTGTCGTTGTTTTGGGGAGGAAAATGGGGGCGAGGAATCGAAGGGGGAAACGAAGCGTCGGAGCGGACGGCGTCGTTAATCCGGGGCGACGACGTTCGTCAAAACGTCTTCGACGATCGCTTCGACGGCGCGACGGCGGTTTTCGGCGCGGTAATTTTTCGGAACGAGGCGGTGCGCGAGAACCGGGACGGCGAGGCGTTTAACGTCGTCCGGAACGGCGTAATCGCGACCGTCGACGAGCGCCGCCGCTCGAACCGCTTGCG
>JAFSFF010000389.1 GCA_017435375.1 Thermoguttaceae bacterium | reverse complement strand
ACGTCGAAACCGGCCTTGCACGCCTCGACCGTTTGATACGCGTGCCAATGATCGGGCGTCGCCAAGACGACCGCGTCGACGTCGGAGCGTTCGTAAATCTTGCGGAAGTCGGTTTCGAGCGTCTGCGAACCGTCGCCGAACTTTTCCGCCGCGTTGGCCAGCGTCTTCGAGTCGACGTCGCAAAGGGCCGCGATCTTCATATCGGGCGACTTTTTGAACGCTTGCAACAGTTGCGAACCGCGGTTGGCGACGCCGAGGAACGCGAGTCGGATTTTATCGTTGGCGCCGAGTATTTCGGCTTTCGACGTCGGCGTTTGAAGCGCGGCCAAGCCGAAAGCGAGCGAAGTCGCGGCGCTTCGTCGGACAAAAGAACGGCGGTTCATCGAATCTTGACGGTCGGACACGGCGGCCCCCTTTCGTTGCGTTAAAACGGATAAAACAAGCAAAACGGAGAATTTAACGGGAATAAAAACGCGGTCGAACGCCCTTTCGTCGCCGCGCAAACTAAAGTATAACGGAACGGAACGCGATTTTCAAGCAATTTCGCGACAATTTCGCCGCGCCCGTTGAAAATTTTCCAAAAAACGTTATCATTAAAGGAAACGAGT
Organism: Thermoguttaceae bacterium; assembly: GCA_017435375.1. Lineage (GTDB taxonomy): Bacteria > Planctomycetota > Planctomycetia > Pirellulales > Thermoguttaceae > RUG369. The sequence continues at coordinate 16,543 of JAFSFF010000389.1, read as the reverse complement.
CGCAAGCCGCGAAGCGCCCCGTCGCGCCCGGTCGAAAACTCGACAAGAAAAATCGCGAGAAAATGCCGAAACAAGCCGATAACAACAACGCGACGCGACGTCCGACGCCGGAAGAGTTCCGCGCCGCCCGCCGCCGAGTTCAACGCGAAACGACCCGCGTCGTCAAACGAACGTTGATCGGAATCGCGCTCTTCGCCGGGATGTATTATCTTTTCTTGGCGACAAACGCTCGCCGAGTCGCGCCGCCGAACGAACCGGAAGCGCCGCGAGCGACCGTCGACGCCGAAACCGCGCCGTCGGTCGAAACGCCCGTCGAAAACGTCGCGCCGGACGCCGTCGCGACGCCGTAAATTTTAGCCGCCTTTTTCGCCCTATAGTATTAATGACAAAATCGCCGCTCGAAACCGCCTCCGCCAACGATTCGCTCCTGATGAAAGCGCTCCGCCGCGAACCGGTCGACCGCCCGCCGATATGGTTGATGCGTCAAGCCGGACGCTATATGGCGGAGTATCGCGCCGTTCGCGAGGGTCGAACGTTCCTCGAACTTTGCAAAAATCCGAAACTTTGCGCCGAAGCGATGCAAACGGCGGTCGAGCGCATCGGCGTCGACGCGGCGATCATTTTCTCCGACTTGCTCCCGATTCTTGAACCGATGGGGTTCGACCTCTCGTTCGTCGCCGGAGACGGCCCGAAAATCGGGAATCCGTTCCGCGACGCCGACGACTTGGCCCGCGTTCGCGAACTGGTCGACGTTTCGCCGCTCGATTACGTCTTCGAGACGGTCGCCGAGACGCGCCGCGCCGTCGCGCCGCTTCCGGTGATCGGCTTCGCGGGCGCCCCGTTCACCCTCGCCGGGTACGCGATCGAAGGGGGGACGAGTCGGCAATTTTTGCGAACGAAGGCGCTAATGTATTCGCGACCGGACGTTTGGCGCGAGTTGCTCGGACGCTTGGCGCGCTCGGCGGCCCGATACCTGAACGCGCAAATCGACGCGGGCGCCGACTGCGTTCAAATTTTCGACAGTTGGGTCGGCTGCCTCGGCGTCGACGATTTCCGCCGTTTCGTTTTGCCGTCGCTGCAAGAATTGCGACGCGAGTTGAAACCCGGCGTTCCGGCAATCTATTTTGGAACCGGCAACCCGGCGCTTTTGCCGTCCTTCGCGGAGGTCGGAACCGATTGCGTCGGCGTCGACTGGCGCGTTCCGATCGACGACGCTTGGGCGCAAATCGGCCTCGACCGCGCCGTTCAAGGGAACCTCGACCCGGTCGTTTTGCTCGGCCCGCAAGAAACGATTCGCGCCGAAGCGACGCGGATTCTCGACCGCGTCGGCGACCGGCCCGGTTTTATTTTCAACCTCGGACACGGGATATTGAAGGAGACGCCGGTCGAAAAAGTTATTTGCCTCGTCGAGACGGTCAAAAACTGGCGCCGCGCCCAACGTTAAAAGCCGCCCGTTTTGCGCGTTTCCCCCGTTTTAACGTCGACGACGTTTTTTCCCGCCGTTTCGTTCGTTTTCCCCCTAACCGCTAAATTTAAACGCCGATCAATTTCGCTTCAATGCGCCCCTTCGAACCCAAGAATTCTTTCGGTTGGACGTTTTTCGTCTTAATCCTCGCGTCGTTTTGGAACGGCGCGGCGGTTAAGTTCGACGCGTCTTCGTCGAGCGCGCCCGCCGTCGCGAGCCGTTCGACCGCCGAAAATTCTTCCTCGCCGTTCGATTCGGTCGCCCAAACGCTCGACTCGGAAAGCGCCGACGTTCTTCGCGACCTTTCCGAACCGACGTCGACGTTCTGCGAAACGTCTTTGCTCGGCGCCCCTCGACGCGTTCAAGACTCGACGCGACGACGGCTCGGCGGCGACGATTTTTCGTCGTTGGCGAGTTCGGCAAAATCGCCGTCCGTTCGCGCCTTTTCGTTCTCCGCTTCGGGTCTTTCGTCGGCGGTTTTTCGTTCTTTTTGGGACTGCCAATCGGCTTCGCGCCCCCTCTTTCTAACGTTGCGTTCTCTTCGTAATTGACGTTGTTCGCCGGTCGCGCGACGCGTTTTTCGCGCGGCAATCAAACCGAACTTCGTCAACAACAATTCGTCGCGACAAAAGAAAATCGCGACGTTTTCAAGAGAATATTTGTTAGAAAGAAGAATATGAGTCTCGAAAATCTTAGCGCGAACGCGCTCGCCGTCGTTTATTCCCTTCCCGCTCTTCCGATTTTTTGCGCCGGTTGGTTCTCGCAAATTCGGGCCGATCGTTGCGTTCGCAAACTGTCCGACGTCGACGCCAACGTCGCTTCCGACGTCGCGCTCGCCGCTTTCTTGAAAGAGGTCGACTTAACCGACGTCGAAGTCGTCAAGAGCGAAAATTATATGCAAAACGAATACGTCGCCGCTCAAAATAAAATTCTGTTGAGTCCGGACACGCTCGGACGTCGCGACGTCGCTTCGGTCGCGTTGGCGTTGCGAGCCGGAGCGCAAGCGGTCGCCGAACGTCGTTCGCCGGAAAAACCGAGCCGGGTTCGAACGTTGCACGCCGCCGAAAACATTACCTTTTGGGGAGCGTTTAGTATTTTGGCGTTCGGAATTATGTCGGCGACCCTCGCGACGACGCTTCTCGGTTACGCGCTCGTCGCGCTCGTTTACGGGCTTTGGCGCGTCCGCACGAAGATTTTGCGCGAAATCGACGCCGTCGTTTTGAAATTCGCGAAAACGAATCCGACGATTCCAGAAACGACCGCTCGTTTGGTCGAACAAGTTTTGCAAGCCGAACGCGTTAAATTTTAACGTCGGTCGTTCTTCAAGAGTCGCTTCATCTCAAAGTCGACGCGTTTTCGAAGCGCGTCGACTTTAACGTTTCTCGCGTCGGTCGCCTTCGCCTCCTGCGTTCAGTTTCGCCGCCAAAAACTCGGCGCAAAAATCGCCAAAACGATCCAGATTTCTAAACGTCCGATCAGCATCGCGCCGCCGTACAGCAATTTCGTCGGCGCGGAAAGGAAACTGTAATTATCTAAAGCGCCCATTTTACCAAACGCGGGCCCCACGTTGGAAAACATCGAGAGCGCGGCGCCCGACATATCGGCCAACTTTTCAATTCGCGGCGACGGCGAGTCCGCCCAAGGCGCGTCCGGTTCCCAGCAAAGGGTCGCCGCCGTTAGCGCCAACATTAAAACAACCAACGTCATCAAATGCACGACGACGGAATTCAAAACGTCGCGCTCCAAATTTTCTCCATTATACCGCGTCGCGCGGACGACGTTCGGGCTATGCGTTCGTTCGACGCTTTGCCAAATCGCTTTTCCGAGAAGAAAAACGCGATAAATTTTCGCCCCGCCGGCCGTGCTGGCCGAACATCCGCCGCAAAACATTAGCGCCGCCAAAATAAGGAGCGAAACCGAGTTCCAAAGTTCGTATCGCGTCGTCGCAAACCCCGTTCCGGACGCCAACGAAACGACGGCGAACGCGGACGTTCGGAACGCGGCGCGCCAAGACGGCGGCGTTTTTTCTTCTTCAATCTCTCCCAATTCTTCCAACCGCGCGACTTCGCCGTCTTCGCTATTTTTCCCTTTCTCCTCGACTTGCGCGCTTTGCCCGTTTTTTCCCCAATCCGCTTCGCTTGTCCTTAATTCGCCGGAAATTTGCGGAAACGGCGCCGCGTCCCAAACGACCGAGCGTTCGACGGCGTTCGCTTCTCCCCGCGTCGCCGGCTCTTTCGCGATCGGCGCGGAGGCCGCGTCCGCCGTCGGTTCGCTAAAATCCCCGTTGGCCCATCCAAAACCGAACGTCGCGACCGTCGCGAAAATTAAAATCGTCAAATACGTTCGCCATTCGGCGTCCTGAAATAATTTTCTCGGTTGCCGAAGCGCCGCCCAATAAAGCAAGCCGTAATTCGTCGACGCGACGATCATAAAAAATAACGCGACCCATTCGAACGCGGCGCCGTCGACTCGCGGATCGGTCGCAAAATAACCGACGCTCGCGTTTCGCGAACTAAAACCGCCGGTCGCGACGGTCGAAAACGCGTGCGCGACCGCGTCCAAAAAAGAAACGCCGCAACACCAAAACGCCGCCGCGCACGCGACGTTTAAAAACACGTAAATCTTAAAGAGCGCGAAAGCCAACTCGCGCATTTTCGCGACGGGCATATTCCCGGAGGCGCCGCGTTCGAGCTTCATAATCGCTTTTCCGTTCGCGCCGTGTCCGATTAACGCGACGAAAAAGCACATCACCCCCAGCCCGCCCAAGAAATGCGTCGCAAACCGCCAAAAAAGCAAGGTTCGCGGCAACGACGCGGGATTTTCCAACTCGCCGAAAACGGTCGCTCCGGTCGTCGTCAAACCGGACGCCGATTCGAAGATCGCGTCGGCCCAAGTCGCCGGAACGCCCGGACGCAACTCCGCGCCGCCGTATAAATAAGGGGTCGCGCCCAAAAAAATCGCTAAAATCCAACTAAACGCGACGATCGCGATCGCTTCTTTGCGAAAAAGTCGCGTCGAGTTGGCGCCGCGTCCGAACCAGTAAAAGGCAAAAGCGACGACGAAGGAAGTCGCCGCGCCCATCAGAAGCCCCTCGACGCCGCGCGCTTCCCAACGCCAATCGCCTCCCAGCGCCTCGCATCCCCAAGGAATACAAAAGAGCATCCCGCCGCCAAGAAAGCAAGCGACCGCGCTCAAAAAAACAAAAACAGCTCGATAATTCATCGTCGCAACACATTTCTAAGACGTTCCGACTTGCAACCGTCGACGGCGCGCCCCAAGAAGCGCACTTTTTCGAAAGCCTCCTCCGTTCAGTCGACCCAACCGTTATATTTTAGCCTACTTATCGAAAAGGAGAAGCGGGTCGTTTCTCTATTCGCGGCGTTTCGCCTATTTTTTACATTTTTGCGATCTTTCGCAACCCGCGCGTCTTGCGATTTTCGTCCTTTCAACGAAGTCTTTCCGTTAAAATCCAACGTCTTTTTTCGTCAGCGACGCGAAACGGCGTTTCCTTCGCGACGGCAAAGAATCTTCTTAAACTCCAACGCCGCGATCAGTCCGACGATTTTCGCCGCGCCGAGCCCCGATTCGCGAACGACGCGGTCGATCGGAACCGGATCGACGCCGACCAAATCGACGATTTTTCGCTCGTCCGCGCTCAAACCGGCGAGCGTTTCGGTCGAAATCGCCGTCGTCGTTTCCCGTTTTTCCGGCGCGGAAACGGAAGAACCGCCGTTAAAGTTTCTCGACGTTTCCCGCTTTACCGGAGTCGCGCCTTTCGCGGCGTCGCGACGCGCCCGGCTGACGCGTTCAAAGTCGCTCGTCGAACCGGAGTTTAAGACACGTTTACTATTTTTTGCAACGCGATCTCCGGTTTCGCGTCTTCCGTCGGTTTTCGTTCGTTTTTGCGGCCGCTCGAAAGGTGGAAGCGCCGCCAACACGTCCTCGACCGACTCGACGAGCCCCGCGCCTTCGCGCAAAAGTTGATGACAGCCGCGCGACGTTTCGCGGTCGACCGGGCCCGGAAGCGCGAACACTTCGCGATTTTGCTCCGCCGCCAGTCGCGCGGTGATCAGCGAACCGCTCCGCAACGGCGATTCGACGACCAACACGCCGAGCGAAAGCCCGCTGACGATGCGGTTGCGCGCCGGAAAATTCCCGGCAAGCGGCGACGTCAACGGATGATACTCGCTTAAAACGGCTCCCGAATTCGCGACGAGCCGCGCCAAATCCTCGTGTTCGCGCGGATAGACCTTCGCGACGCCGCCTCCGAGCGCGGCCAACGTGCGCCCGCCGACTTCGAGCGCGCCCCGATGCGCCGCGCCGTCGATTCCAAGCGCCAACCCGCTGACGACGGTAAACCCCGCTTCGGCCAGTTCGCGCCCCAACCGCCGCGCTTGGTCGAGCCCGTACCGCGTCGCGCCCCGCGTTCCGACGATCGCGATCGCCGTTCGATCTTCCGGCGCGAAAGAGCCGCGAACGTAAAGTAGTCGCGGCGGATTGTCGATTTCCCGCAGTCGCGCCGGGTATCGAACGTCCCGAAGCGCGACGATTTCAATCCCGTTTTCTTCGCAAAACCGGATCAGCGCCTCGACGTCGCAGGCCTCGCGCGCTTGCGAAATTTTTCGCGCCAACGTCGGCCCAACCTTGTCGACTCGCTCCAAATCGCGCCGCGACGCCCGCAAAACTTCGCTCGCCGACCCAAAATACTCGATTAGACGCTCCGCGGTCAACGGGCCGACCCCGTCGACGGTCGAAAGAAGAATATCGTCGACCAGTTCGTTCGGCGACCAAATCCGCGTCGTTTCGGTTTGCGCCTCGTCGTCGGAGTCGACCGGCTCTTCTTTTGCCGTCGTCAAATTCGCCTCGTTTACCGATTTAGCCGATTTTAACGCGACGTCGACGACGCTTTCCTTCGCGGATTCGCCCATTTCCTCCAAGACGCCCCGACGTTCCGTTTCGCCGCCGTTCGCCAGTTTATCCGAAGCGTTCGAATCCCCTAAAACTCCGACGTTCTCCGCGCCGCCCAAACGGCCCGATTTATCGTCTTTGGCCAAGAAAGTGAAATCGCAACGTCCGCTCAACGCGCCGACTTCCGCCGACGCGTCGTCTTCCGTTTCGTCGATTTCTTCTTCGTCGAAGTTTTTTCCCCAAGAAGACGCCGCGTTTTCATCGAATAACGCGTCGGCGTCGCTATTTTTACCGCTAGAATAACGAGAACGTCCGCGTTTCATCGTTTTTTTCCTCGACGCGCCGCCAAGAACGCGGCGCTTTCTCTTTTCGACGGCTCGCCCGACGCGGCGGACGGCTCGGTTCGCGTCAAACGAACTCGGGTCGACGGTCGCTCAGTTGTTGCTGCAGACGGTTGACGATGGCGCTGTGCATTTGACTGACGCGACTTTCGCTCAAATCGAGCGTCGCGCCGACTTCCTTCATCGTCATTTCCTCGTAATAATAGAGAATAATGATCATTCGTTCGTTGCGGCTGAGCCCCTTCGTAACGAGGCGCATCACGTCCGACTTTTGAATGCGGCTCGTCGGGTCTTCGCCGCGAGCGTCCTCGACCAAGTCGATTTCGCTGACGTCTTTCGAGCCGTCCGTTTCGAACCATTTTTTATTCAAGCTGACGAGGTTGACGGCGTTCGCGTCGTTGAGAACGCGATCGAGTTCCGCTTTGCTCATCTTAAGATGTTTCGCCAACTCTTCTTGCGTCGGAAGGCGGCCTAAGCGGTCGGAGAGTTCTTTATTCGCTTCGGACAATTTGCGCGCTCGGGAACGCACCAAACGGGGCACCCAGTCCATATTGCGAAGTTCGTCGAGCATCGCGCCGCGGATGCGCGGAACGCAATACGTTTCGAACTTGACGCCGCGCGCCGGATCGAACGCGTCGATAGCGTCCATCAACCCGAAAATTCCCGACGAAACCAAGTCGTCCAAGTCGACTTCGTCCGGGAGGCGAGACCAAACGCGTTCGCCGTGATAACGCACGAGCGGCAAATACTGCTCGATTAACGCGTTGCGGAGCGTTTGATTCGAGCGATCTTCGATAAAGTCTTGCCACAAACGGGCCACGTCTTCGGCGATAGACTGCGTCGCGACCATAAAATCCTCCCTGATTTTTCCAGTCCAACCAACAACAAGCAAAAGTTAACGCGTTGAAACGTCGCCGTTTCGTTCGTTATTCAACGAAGCGTCGTTTCGTCGTTTTTTCAATCCGCCCCGAAATTCCGACTTTATATCGTTAAATCGAGCCGTTTTTCATTGGAAAAAAGAACGCCGACCGAACGCGACCGCAAGCCGCGCTTACCCGACGACGCCGATTTCTCCGCGTTTGAGCCGACGCGCCGCCCCGACGGAACCGTTCGCCGTTCGAAGAGTTTCCGCGTCCTTGCGACACTCTTCGAAAGCGCCGTTCCCGTTTGCATATCGCCGCCGAGCCGCGACGCCCAAGGAACGCAAGAAAAACCTTACCCGTCTTCGCTAAAACCTCTATTTTAACGAAACAAGCCGTAAAAAAACCGGCGCCGAAGCGTTTTCTTACTCCGCTTTGCGCGACGCGACGCCGCGAACTTCGGGCGTTTGTCGTCGACCGTTCGTCTCGGGCGTTGGGCGCGTCTCGTAAAAACGCCGACGCGCGCTTATCCCAATCGCTTTCCCGACCTCCTTGTCTTTGTCGAGACGAACTTTAAAAAACGCGTTTTTTTTTCGCGTCCGACGAGAAGGTTTTACCTCCGCCGGAACTTCTTTTTGAAAAAAACGCGTTCCGAGCGAAACGATTTCAACGATCGCCAACCCTTGCCGTCAAAGCGTTTATCCTTCAACGCGATCAATTTCGGCGCGGCGTTGCAAGCGATTTTACTTTCAAAATCGTTTCAAACCTCGATACTACTTTTATCGGTTTAATCGAGTAATTTTTTTAAGAAAAGAACGAAATTTTTAAAAAGAATCGCAAGAAAATCGCGCGACGCGCCGCAATCAGCCTTAATCCTGCAACAAAAAAACTTTATTGCCGAACTTTAAAGAATCGCGCGTTATTTAATCGTCGAGACAAAGAAAAAACCGCCTTTCGGCGGTTTGGATTTGAATTCGCTAAGGAACGACGACGCGAACGGTCGCTCGATAAAGAATCGGCGGTTCGTTTTCGGTCGCGCCGCTATTTTCCGACGCTTCGACGCCGTTTTCGACCGGGCGACAAGGCTCCGGCGGCGACGCCAACGTTTCGACCGGCCAAATTTGCTTAATCAACCGCGGTTCGTCGACGTATCGCAGAACTTTGCGCCAACCGCCCGGCGACGAAGCGTCCGGTCGCGTTTCGACAACCGCGCGCCGTCGGACGCCTTCGACGAAGCGATAATAATACGTCTTTCCGTCGGCGCCGACGAACGTTCCGGAGTCGCCGACGCGGGGCCCGACGCTCGTTTCGCCGTTCTTTTTATCGCCGCCGGTCGCGGTCTCCGAACGCTTCAAAAGCGGAATCGTCGGCGCGTCGCTCGGATCGTAAGGGGGCAGATACGTCGTTCGTCCGCCCGGAGCGCCCCAAAGGCAGGATTCGTCCGCCGACGCGCAAAGCGCTTCGCTCGCCGACCAACCGCCGAACGTCGCGACGCTTCCCAACGTTAAAATCGCTCCGAGAAATCGAACGCGTTTCATTCCGTCGCCGCGTCCGCGTCTTCGAGCGCCGTTTCGTCGCTTTCCTCGCTCTCGACGTCGGTCGTCGATTCGAGATTTTCGACGTTCTCCGACGCTTCGACGCTTTCCGCGTCGCCCGTCGTTTCGTCCGTTTCGACGCTTTCCGTCGAAGGCGCCAACTCGGTTCCCCAAGAATCTTCGCCCTTAAAATCGACCGGGTTCCGCCAAACGCCCAACTCTCGTCCAACAAAGAAAGCGATCGCGACTAACGCGATAATCGTCGCCAAAGTCGCCGTCCAAGAAAACGCCGAACGCGTTCCCTTAGCCTTGCGCGTTTTCCATACGGTCGAGCAGAAACCGCATTTCATTTTTCGTTTCGGAATATAGCGTTTGTAACAACGTCCGCAACGAGGACATATATAATAAAATTTGCGCATTCCGGCAATTCCGTCGTTTAATACTCTATCGGAAATTACTTTTCAAACTCAAACGTCCGCCGTCGCGCTCCGAAAGACGGAGCCGCTCCAAAAGGATTTTACCACGTCGCCGTCGTTTGTCAACCGGCCCCGTCGCCTTTGTCGGACGATTCGACTTTTTTAAGCGAAAGGCTTCCGATCGTCCGGAACTTACGTGTTTTTTACGTTTTTACGTCTAATCGTCGCACGTCGTTAAAAACCGCTCGGCGTCGAGCGCGGCGCAGGCCCCGGACGCGGCGGCGACGATCGCTTGCCGGTATCGCTCGTCGGCGACGTCGCCTGCGGCGAAGACGCCCTCGACGCTCGTCTCGGTTCGGAACGGAATCGTTCGCTTAATAAAACCGTTTTCGGTCAGTTCGAGTTGACCGTCTAAAAACGCGACGTTCGGCCGACGTCCGATCGCGATAAACACGCCGGAGGCTTCCAGTTCGAGCGGCTCTTCGCCGACGACGCTCGCCAAACGAACGCCGGTAACGCCCGCTTCGTCCGTCCCTAAAATTTCCTCCGGAACGCGGTTCCAAACGAACTCGATTTTCGGGTTTTCCTCCGCTCGACGCGCCAAAATCTTCGACGCTCGCAACGCGTCGCGCCGATGAACGACGTAAACTTTGCTCGCGAACTTCGCCAAATATTCGGCGTCCTCGACCGCGGAGTCGCCGCCGCCGACGACGACGATCGGACGATTCCGGAATCGCGGCAACGCTCCGTCGCAAACGGCGCAAGAGCCGACGCCCCGATTTCTAAAACACGTTTCCGACGGCAAGCCCAACCAGCGCGCCGACGCCCCGGTCGCGACGATTACCGACCGCGCCCAAACGGTTTCGCCGTCCGAGCCGGTCAGTCGGAACGGTCGTCGCGAAAAATCGACCGAAACGACGTCCTCCGAAACAACGCGAGCGCCGAAATTCTCCGCTTGCCGACGCGTCAACTCGACCAACGCCGGGCCGAGAATCGCGCGCCGAGCGCCCGGTTCGAGCGCCTCCGGAGGCAAGTACGCCGAACGCTCGTCGCCGAGCGCGCTCGTCAGGTACGTCGCCAAATCGCCCGCCGGAAAGCCGGGATAATTCTCGACTTCCGTCGTCGTCGACAGCTGTCCCATCGGAAGCGTTCCGGCCTCCTGATTTTCCGCCGAGAACGCTCCTTCGAATACGACCGGCGCAAGAGCGGCTCGCGCCGCGTAAATCGCCGCCGACCAAGCCGCCGGGCCGCTGCCGATCACGACGACGTTTTCCATTCTCTTTTCCGATTCGGGCGCCAAGTTTTCGCTCATTTTTTCTTCTCGTCGTTGTTCGTTCGTCATATCGCGCCGTATTTCGTTCGCCGCGCCGTCGTTTCGTTTATTAATTATTAAGTTATCCGCGATAAAGAGCGCGACGTCAAGGAAATTTTCGCCGCCCCTCGTTTTTTTTTCCGAAACGCCAAATGCGCCGCCGTCCCAATCGGAAACGACGACGCTTTTTACGCGACCGTTAATTTTTACGCCTTTTCCCCGTCTTTCACAATCCTCCCAAACTCGCTTAACGACGGGTCGGCGGAGCGAATTGCAACGGCAATCCGTCGTCTTCGAAGAGCGGTTCGGCGACCGCGCCGCGGAGCGAGCCGTTCGGAATCGGTTTCGGCGCGTCCAACAACGACGGTTCCGCGATTCGGTTGATCGACGTCGGCAATTCCTCGACGGCGCCCGCGACGTCGCCGCTTTCGGCGGAATCGTCGGCCAACCCGAAATCGAGATCGAGCGCGCTCGTTTCCGGCTCCGCGTAAGGCCCGAGCGGCGCCGCGTCGACCGTCGACGCCGGAAACGCGGAACGCGAAACGCTCGGCGCCGTCGATTCTTCGGTCGAAATCGTTTTCGGAGCAAACCGCGGCGCGGCGGCGGTCGGAACGGCGTTCGATTCGTTCAACTCGACCGCTTCGCCGGAATCGCTCCAATCTTCCCAAGCGTTCGTTTCCGTCGGAGCCCCCCTCGAATCCGGCGTAAACGGCGGCCCCGACCGGCGCGAACGTCCCGGACGGAACGACGTATCCGACCGAACGCGTTTCCCAAGCCGGTCGCATTTTCGACTTCGAACGTCCGAACGTCCAAAACGAACCGCCTTCGGAATCGGCGTTTTTCGCGCAAATCTTGTTCCAAAGGGTCGTCGGCGACCAACGCCCGCGCTTCGTCGTCTCCGGATAAGCAGCTTCGTACGCCAGTCGCGTTTCGGCGTCCATCGTCTCGACGTCGGCGGCCGGATAATATTCGGCGCGAGCGCGAATTTTTTGCCCGGACGGCGTCGGTCGATACAGCGGCGACGAAAGCCCGCCGCTCGGCGAATCGGCTTGCATCCCGTAACGTCCGTTCGTCGGCGCGCCCTTGAACGTGTTTTTGTCCCAAATCAACGAACTCGGACGGTGCGCGATTTTATTCGAAAAAACGCGAGCGTCGTCCAAAATCGGATAAAATTTTTCGGTCAACTCCTCGGCGTTGCGGACGATGCGGCGCAGCGAATCGGCGGTTTCTTGGTCGGCCAACATCCCGAGCGGCGTCGTCGGGTCTTTAAACTGCGATTCCAACTCGCGAGCCAGCGACGCGATATTGAGCGTCATCGACTTAATCTCCGCCGCGCCTTCGTTCAGCGACGTCATAATCTCCGGGCCCTGTTCCGAAAGCGACGTCGTAAAGCGGTTGACGTTGTCCAGGTTTTTGTCGACCAAGTCGAACGTCGTTTCGGCGCGCGCCATCGTTTGACGAGCGTCGCCCGTCAACGCGTCGACGTTCTCCATCAACGAGTCGACGCGTTCCAAAATTTGCGGAATCTCCGCCGCGGCGCGCCGAATATCGGCGTTGAGCTGTTCGTCGGAAACGACCTTGTTCATATTCTCGCCGAGCGTCTGAATCGTCGCAAGGGAGTCCGCGACTTGGGTGAAGATCGCTTCCAACTTCTCTTTTTTCGCTTTCCGCTCTTCTTCGTCGCCAAAAAACGAGTTGACGTTGTTCACAAAGAGCGTTATCTCTTGCGTCGCGCGGTTGATATTTTGCAACGCCTTCGCGAGGTCGCCTTCGAAGTTGCTAACGGCGCCCATCAGGTCGCCCCCCGGTTGTCCGACGATAAAGTCGGCGGGATCGATTTCGACAATTTCTCCCTTAAACTCCGGGTTTTTAACAAACTCGATCGACGCGTCGCCCAAAAACGTTCGATTAATCTTCGCGTATTCGTTCGAATAAATTTTCGCGTCGGGATTCAGTTCAAACGTAACCTTCACTTCGGCCTTGTCTTTGTCGTCGACCAAATCGACCGAGTAAACGCGCCCGATTTTGATGCCGTTTTTGAGAACGAGCGAATTTTGAGTAACGCCGCCCGCTTTTTCGAAAACGATCGTCAACCGTTTGCCGCCGCCTCCGACGAAAATTCCCTTTTCGGAGCCGAACAAAATCGTCATCACAAAGACGCCGGCGACGATTCCGATCACCATCATCCCGATGAAAAATTCCATTCTTCGGTTAGCCATCGTTATTTCCGCTCCTTCGATTCCCGACGCTTCGACCGCGTCGCGTTTCGTTTTTCGACAAGTTTTGCGTTAAACAAGTTATATTCGTTAAATTTTACGACGTTTATTCTTTTACCGTTTTAACCGTTCGCGTCAGCGTCCGGCGGACATTTCGCGGAGCCGTTCCCCCGCTTCGCCGCGAATGAACTGCGCGACGCGCGGGTCGGTCGCACGTTCGATTTCCTCCGGCGTTCCGTCGAAAATCATCTGCGGTTCGTCCGGCTCGAGCCGAGCGTGCGGATACAGCATAACGATTCTGTCCGCGACCTTTTCCGCCGACTTCATATCGTGCGTGATGAGGACGCCCGCGACGCGACGACGGTCGCGCACTTCGATCATCAGCTCGTTAATCACGTCGCTCATAATCGGGTCGAGCCCGGTCGTCGGCTCGTCGTAAAGCATCAGCTCCGGCTCCATCGCGAGCGCTCGAGCGAAGCCGACGCGTTTACGCATCCCGCCGGAGATTTCGGCCGGCGTCTTGTTCGCGACGATTTTCGGGTTGAGGCCGACTTCTTCGAGCAAACTCTCGACCCGCTCTTTAACTTCGGAACGACGCATATTTCGCCGATGTTGGCGCAACGGAAACGCGACGTTGTCGGCGATCGTCATACTGTCGAAAAGCGCCGCCATTTGAAAAACGAAACCGTAATGAGTTCGGATTTCGGTCAACGCTTTATCGGAAACGCGCGCCAAATCTTTCCCTTTAAAGAGAACGCGACCGGTCGTCGGCGCGATCAGCCCGATCATATTCTTCAAAAGCACCGTCTTCCCGCACCCGCTTTCGCCGATGACGGCGACCGTTTCGCCGCGACGCACTTTTAGGTTAATGTCGCGCAAAACTTGGTTTTCGCCGAAAATAACGTTCAAATCTTGAATTTCAAGGAGCGGCGGACGGCGGCGCAGCACCTTTTTAACGCCGTCTTCGACGACGACCGCGCCCTCGATCAAACGTTCCGACGCGACGTCTCGACGTTCCGCGCTCGGTTCCGGGTTCGACTCGCCGACTAAATTCGGGAGCGGATACGGTCGCGCTTCGTTTTCGACGTTCGGCTCGACGCGAACCGGCTTCAATTCGCCGTTCGTCGCCGCGTCGTTCCTTTTCGTTTCGTCGGTCATTGTCGCCGTTTCTCCGTTTTTTCCGTTTTGTCTATCTTGCGCCGCGTCCCGATTCGCGTCAAATCATACTTCCCTTGGGCCCGCCGAGGAATTGCGTTTGGATTTGGTCGAGTCCGATGCCGAGAAGCAGGTCGAGGAACAAAATCGCGACGAACGAAATAACGAACGAACTTGTCGCCGCTTTCCCGACGCCCTCCGCGCCCGCGCCGCAACGGAAGCCTTGATGGCAGCAGATCAGCGCGATCGCGGCGCCGAAAAAGACGCTCTTAAACATCCCGGCGAAAACGTCGAACAATCCGACCATATTCCGCGAATATTCCCAATAATAACTCCAGTCGACGCCGAGCAACTTGATGCTAAAAAACGCGCCGCCGACGACGCCCATCAAGTCGGCGAAGAGGGTCAGCCCCGGAATCAACGTCAAACAAGCGAGGAATCGCGGCGTAACGAGATAATGAATCGGGTTGACGCCCATACTCGCCAGCGCGTCGATTTGTTCGGTAACGCGCATCGTTCCCAGCTCCGCCGCCAACGCGCTTCCGACCCGTCCGGCGAGCATCGTCGCCGCGAGAACCGGCCCGAGTTCCTTCACCAACGACAGGTTGATCGCCGCGCCGATTCGGGTTTCGAGCCCGACCAGCTTAAACTGCGGGTACGACTGCACCGCAAGCACCATTCCGATGAACGTTCCGGTCAACATAACGACCGGCAAGCTCAGAACGCCGACGTTGTAGAACGCCGGAGTCAGCGTCTCGCGTTTCGCGCCCTTAACGACGAGCCAGAAAATCGTCGCGACGGAAAAAACCGCTAAATTCCCCGCCAACGCGACGCGACCGGTGATCGCGCGACCGATCGTCGCCGTCGACTCGACGAACCGTTCCCAACGAGACGGTTTTTCCCATTCTAACGATTTTACGCGCATCATTTTATTAATATAACGACTTTTGACAATATTTAACGGCGGCGACGCGTCGAGCGTCGGCGCTTTCAAGTCGACCAAGCGGACAAGACGAGTAAATTAAACCTAACAAGTACAAATAAGGGGGAAAACTCGCCGATTTCCTCGAATCGCGTCTTTGCGCGCTCCTGCTCTTGCGACGGGCTTCGCTTAGTCTTATCGGCCTAAACCGCGCCGTTCGTTAAAAAAACCGGAAAAAACGCTAAAAATTCTACAACCTTTGTTTTACAAACAAACCTCAAACTTCTACCGACTCCATTAAAACCCCTATTCTTTCTAACCGTTAACCCCAACGCGACCGACAAAAAGATAAAACAGCTCTTGCGTCGCCGCGAAAAATCGGTTATCTTTTATCGTCCGTTCAACGAGAGCGACGCTTCGGCGCGTCCGTTTGAGCGCGGCGCGCCTAAAAAAAAATAAAAAATTAAATAAACTTTAGATTTTTTTCTTTTTTTAACGCGAAAAGAGCCGATACGTTCCTTAGAGTCGTTAAAGTCGACGTAAAGCGCAAGGAGGCGCGGTCGACGCCGACGCGGCGCCAAGGTTCCGCCAAGCGCGCCGCCATCGCAAGACAGGGAAGTCAAAAAAGGAAGTAAATTCGATGAAAAATAAGTTCGACGCCCGAATTTTCGTCGTCGCCGCGCTCGCCGTCGCGCTTGTCGCTTCGACCGGTTGTCGTTCGGGTTGGAAAATGGGGAATCCGTTCTCGAAAGCGCCGAAAGCGACCGACGTCGACACGCCGAGCGAACTCGACGAATTGGACGATTTAACGCCGCCGCCGGAAAACTACACGGTCGGCGACGCGTCTTCGAAAAAAGCCGACGCCGAAAAATCTCTCGCTCAAAAGGGCAAGTACGAAGCCGCCGAAACGCCGAAGCTCGCTCAAACGCCGGCCGACGCTTCCGCGCTCGCGCAAAATTCGCCGTCGAACGCTTTAGCCCCGAACTCGCCGTCGGAGCCGACGCAAAGTTTTAAAACGCCCGATTACAGCCAAAATTATCAAAGCGACGCTC
The DNA here is from genome assembly GCA_017435375.1 of Thermoguttaceae bacterium. Classification (GTDB taxonomy): domain Bacteria; phylum Planctomycetota; class Planctomycetia; order Pirellulales; family Thermoguttaceae; genus RUG369. The sequence continues at coordinate 361 of JAFSFF010000389.1, read as the reverse complement.
AATTCCAAAACGCTCCGGCGACGCAAACGGCGCAAAATCAACCGGCGGCGCAACCGAACCAAACGCCTTATTCCGCGCCGAACGCCGCGCAACAATACGCCGCGACCGCGCCTTACGTCCCGCCGACGCCGACGCAAAACGATTTCCCGAACGTCGTTCCGAACGCGGTCGAGCATTCGACTTTCAACGTCGCCGCGCAAAACGCCCCGGTCGCGCCGCAAAACGACTTCCCGGTCGTCGACCCGAACGCCTTCCCGGTCGCGCAAAACGCCCCGGTCGCGCCGCAAAGCGATTTCCCGACCGTCGACCCGAACGCCTTCCCGGTCGCGCAAAACGCCCCGGTCGCGCCGCAAAGCGATTT
>JAFSFF010000388.1 GCA_017435375.1 Thermoguttaceae bacterium | reverse complement strand
TACACATTCCCAAAAAGAGCGACAACGCAAGGTTTTGCGTGAAGACTCCTTCCATAAACATCGTAAAAACGTGTTCCATCGTTAATCTTCCTCTGCGAAAGACCCGAAAAGCGGCGCTCCCGAACGCTCGAACCGGCGAACGCTCCAAGGGCTAACCGCGCCTCGGCTCATTCGTCGTCTTGCATCCCCTTGCCGTAAGTTTTGAGAACCCAGATAATGCCGCCGATCAGGAAAAACGCCGCCGGAGCCAACACCATCAAGCCGTTCGGAACGTACCAACCGCCGTTGTTGACCGTCTTCAAGACCGTAAAACCGAAAAGCGTGCCGAAGCCGAACAGCTCGCGGAAAAACGCGACAATCATTAACACGACGCCGTAACCGAGACCGTTCCCGATCCCGTCGAGGAGGCTGACCGTCGGGCCGTTTTTGATCGCGAACGCTTCCGCGCGCCCCATCACGATGCAGTTCGTGATGATAAGGCCGACGTAAACCGACAGCTGCTTGCTCAGGTTGTACGAGAACGCCTTCAACAACTGGTCGACGACGATCACGAGCGCGGCGATGATCGCCATTTCGACGATCATACGAATCGAGCCCGGAATGATTTTGCGAATCAGCGACACGCCGAGGTTCGAAAACGCGGTAACGAACACCACCGCCAGCGTCATCGTGAACGCGTTGTTCAGGCTCGTCGTAACGGCCAGCGCGGAGCAAATCCCGAGAAGTTGAACGAAAACCGGATTGTTCTTAAACAACGGTTGGACGATATTTTCTTTCACCGCCGAGTTCATCTTTTCACCAGTCCTTTCAGTTTTCGCTCGCTTCGGTCGCTTCCGCCGGAGCTTCCGCTTCGGTCGCCGGAGCGTCGCCGCGCAACGTTTTCAGATACGGGCCGTAACCGTTCGGGCCGAGCCAAAAGTCGATCGTGCCGTTGACGCCGTTGCAGGTGAGCGTCGCGCCGGAAATGCCGTCGACTTCGGTCGCTTCGTCCGTCGCGTAACCTTTCACGACCTTAACGACCGGAGCGCCGGTTTCGTCGACCGCCGTTTTGCCGTTCCATTTTTCCGTCCATTTCGGGTTCGAAATTTCGCCGCCGAGGCCCGGGGTTTCGCCGTGATCGTAAAAAACGAGCCCGGCGACCGTCGTCAAGTCGGCGTTCAGCGAAAGGAAACCGTTCATACGCGACCAAAGCCCGGTTCCGCTAATCGGGAAAACGAGCGTTTTCAGCGCGCCGGTTTCGTCGTTAAAACGGTAAACGACCGCTTGTTTCGGCGCCGTTTTGATTTTCGCGACGTCTTGTTCCGGCGTCAGCGCGACGACGTTCGTTTTGTCGCTCTCGACTTTGCTCGGGTCGGCGTCCGCGACGACCGCGCCGGTCGCCAAGTCGACGACGACGATTTCCGCCGTCTTGAACATTTCGTCGACTTGCGCTTTCGTCGCCTTGCCGTCGGCCGGAACGAGCCCCGCCGCTTTCAGGACGTTGACCTGTTTGTCGAGAAGTTTGTTTTGATCTTGCAACCCTTTGAGCGCGACGCTCGAAAAGGAAACGATAATCGCGCAGACGACGCAAACGCCCGTCGCGACGCCAAACGTTTTAAGAATCGATTCGTTATTCATTGTTCCTTTCCTCGCAATCTTTACCGCGCTTCGAGTCGCTTAACGCGGCGGCGAATGTTCGCGTTGACGACCATATAGTCGATCAACGGAGCGACGCAGTTCCCAAAGAGAATCACCAGCATCGCGCCTTCCGGATACGCCGGATTCATCGCGCGAACGACGATAATCAGCGCGCCGATCAGGAAGCCGTAAATATATTGACCGACTTTCGTCGCCGCCGCGGTAACCGGGTCGGTCGCCATAAAGACCATCCCGAACGCGAAACCGCCGAGGACGAAGTGCCAGCAGGGGCCGAGCGTCGCCGCCGGGAACGCTTCGGCGATCGACGGGCAACTCGCGAAGATCGCCGCCAAGCCCATTCCGCCGACGAACATCGACGCCATAATACGCCAAGACGCGACGCCGGTCAGAATCAAAATCGCCGCGCCGATCAAGCAGGCCAGCGTCGACGTTTCGCCGAACGAACCGGGAATCGTCCCGAAGAACGCGCTCGCTTGCGTGTAACCGGCGTTCGTAAGCGCGTCGACGCCTTGCGAAGCGTAGGAAAGCGGGGTCGCCTTCGAAACGCCGTCGACCGCCGTCCAAACCTTGTCGCCGCTAATTTGACCGGCGTAAGCGAAGAAGAGGAAAGCGCGAGCGACGAGCGCCGGGTTCATAAAGTTGCGACCGGTGCCGCCGAAGATTTCCTTCCCGATAACGACGCCGAACGAAATCGCGAGCGCGACTTGCCAAAGCGGAATCGTCGCCGGAACGATCAACGGGAACAAAAAGCCGGTAACGAAGAACCCTTCGTTGACTTCGTGTTTGTTAATCGCCGCGAAAAGAATTTCCCAGCCGAGCCCGACGATCATCGTAACGATATAAATCGGCAGGAAGTAAACGAGCCCGTAAAGGAAACAGCCGATAACGCTCGTCGGTTCGAAAATCGCCGGGTAAACGTTGGCGATTCCGTTCAAAATCGCGCCGTGCCAGTCGATCGGAACGCCGGCCGCGCCCGTCTTTAAGAGCGAGTTCGCTTGGAAGCCGACGTTGTACATCCCCGTCAGCGCGCAAGGAAGCAACGCCAAAACGACCGTAATCATCATTCGCTTGAAGTCGACGCAGTCGCGAACGGCGCACGTTCCGGACGTTTTCGCGTTCGGCGTGAAGAAGAAGGTGTCCGCGGCGTCGTAGAGCGGGTAAAGGAACGCGAACGGTTTTCCGGGCGCGAAAAACCGCTTTTCGGTCGCGTCGAGCGCTTTTCTGACAAATTTCATCTCATTCCTCCTCTTTCATCGCCGCGTTCAGGAGCGCGCGGAGCGTTTGGCCGTAGTCGTTTTTCCCGAAGTCGACGAGCGTGAAAAGCGCGAGGTCTTCCTCGTCGAGTTCGAACGCGCCGAGTTTTTCGCATTTTTCCAAGTCGCCGATTTCCAACGCTTTGAAGAGGAACGTCGGTTCGAGGTCGAGCGGCGAGACTTTGTAGAACGTCGGGTTCGGGAAGACGGCGCGCTTTCCGCCGTGTTCCGCCGTCGTCGGCGCGAACGGCGTTTTCGCCAGCCACTTCGACGCGACCGTGCGGGCCGCCGAGAATTTTTTGAAACCGGGGAGCGCCCAACCGAAGAACTCGCGCGGGTCGCCGTCGCCGATCGCGGAGATTTGGTTGACGTAACGCCCCAAACCGCAACGGTCGCCTTCGGCGGCGCGACCGCAAAGGACGCTTCCGCTGATAACGCGGCTCGGGCCGTCTTTCAGCTCGCCGTCGACGATTTCGTCG
>JAFSFF010000387.1 GCA_017435375.1 Thermoguttaceae bacterium | reverse complement strand
CGGCGTTTGGGGAATGGGAGCGTTCTGCTGAACTTGCGGCGTTTGGGGAATGGGAGCGTTCTGCTGAACTTGCGGCGTTTGGGGAATGGGAGCGTTCTGCTGGACTTGCGGCGTTTGGAGCGACGGTGCGCCTTGCGTCGCCGAGACGACGGAATCGACGTCGGGCGTCGAGAATTGAGCGGTCGGCGCGGGTTGGAGCGTTTGCGTCGTCGCGACCGTCGGGGCGGCGGCGAACGTTTGCGTCGAAGCGAGTTCGGCTTGCGGAACGGCGTCGACGCGAGCGCGAGCGACGATCCGAACTTGCGGTTGCGTCGGTTCAAACGTCGCGGAGGTCGCGGGCGCGGAGTTTTGAGGAACGGTCGAAACGGGCGCGACGGCGACGTTATTATCGTTAGAAGCGTTAACGTCGGCGCCGCCGGGAGCGACTTTGGGCGGGGCGACCGAAGCGGCGGCGGAGGAAGCGGAGGCGGTCGCGGCGCCGAGATCGATCGCTTTCGCTTTCAAGTCGGTCGGCTGTTGAAAGGCTTTTTCGGCGATTTTGCTCGAATCGTTCAAGATCGGCGTTCCGACGTCGACGATAAGCGATTCGTCCGTTCGCGGGCATTCGATTTCGATTTTTTGCGGCAAAACGACGCCGGGCTCTTCGATGTAAACAGAGCGTTTGCAACGGATGGAAACGACCGTTTCGCCGCTTGGCGCTTGGACGTCTTGGCGTAAAATCGCGGCGGTTTTCGGCTCGAAGTAAATTCGTTTGAGGTAAACGCCGTCTTGGCGCGTCTTTTTCAACGTTACCAAGAGCGAGCCGTCCTCTTGCGGGGTCGGGCCGTCGACGAGTTCGTCGTCTTTCAGCTCGACGACGCCGAACGCTTCCGGGAACCAAGTCGGGTCGAGGGGCAAAACGCGCGCCGCGGCGGAGTTTTGAAATTGATCGAGGCGGCAAAAATAAAGTTCGTCCGAATTTTGAAAATCGCTCCAAAACCAAAAGCGCTCGTCGTTGCAGCCGACGTCGACGACGCGCCCCATCGCCGGAGCGGAGCCGACGACGCGAAGGTTGCCGGGACGTTCGAACGCGATTTGGCACTTGGCCCAACCGGGCGTCGACGCGACGCCGAGCGACGCGTCGGAGGAGAAAATCGTTTCAATTTTCGCGCTGTTGGCGTTGACGGCGGTTTGCAGCTCTTGAAAAGCGGGCGTTTCGCCGACGACTTCCGGAAGTTTCGGCTTCGGGGATAACGCGCAGCCGACGAAGAGGGAAACCGACGCGAAAAACGTCGACATTAATAATAAGGACAAATTGCGCAAAAACGCGGCGCGTTTCGAGCGTTTCGCGTTTCGACTTTCGGCGGGCGACGAAAGGGAAAAGCGGCGTCGCGGGAGAGAAAAAACGGCGGGTTTGTGCGTCGGCATATCGAAGCGTCTTCCGATAAACTACTGAATGAAACGGTATAATTGGCGCGAACGTTAAAATAGGAACGAACGATCTCTATTTTATCGAACGCTCGGCCTTGACGCAAGAGGAATTTGGACGCTTTGCAACGATTTTTACGATTTTTGCGCCGCGACGGTTAAAATGGGGCGTCGTCTTCGAGCGTCGGCGTCGGGAAGGAGAGGGGGGACGAGGAGGCGATTTTGAGCGAAGGCGTCGGTTCGCGAACAAGGGCGAGGAGGCGCGCTTCGACGTCGGCGATTTCTTGCGAATTCATCTCGACGACCGGAACGACGTAAGAGGTTTCGCGGCGCGGCGAAAAAAAAACGAGCGAAGGGGCGGAGTCGGGGCGCTCGGACGGGGCCGCGTCGAGTTCGATTTCTTCGCGCTCGAAACGCAAAACTCGGCGCCGCGTTAAAAGAAGGGCGAGGACGTAACGGAGCGCCGCTTCGTCCGGGCGGTCGGCGAGCGATTCAAAAAGATCGGTTAGCGCGTCGTTTGGGGCGAGTTTTTCCTTTTTTTCGCCGCCCGAAGGAAGACGCGACGACCACCAAGCGAGGGCGTTTTCCGGGCGAGGCGTCGCGGCGAACGCTTCGGCGCAAAGGTCGCGGCGGCGGATTTCGCCGTTTTCTTCGAAGAGAACCGAGTAAATCTTTTCGCCCGGTTCGAACGAACGACCGGTCGCGGAGCAAACGCGGGAAAGTTTGGGGGCGTTTTCGGGCGGAAAGGAGGAAATTTGCACGGCGGACTCCGGAACGAACAAAAAAGAAGCGAAAACCTTTAACGACGTCCGCGCTCGGCGACGCCGAGTTCATTTTAGCGATTACGGCGAGACGACGCAAGAGACGACGCGCCGTTTTTAAGAAAGAATGCGAAAAAGGAAAAAACGGTAAAAGCGACGCAATAAAGCCGAATCAAGGACGGAGACAAGAAATTTAAGAAAAAAAAGGAAAAGGGGGTTGCGCTTTAGGAAAACGCGGTTAAAATAACGTTGTCGATTAAAGAGGAGTTTGACTCTCGCTTTTTTTGCGCCGGATTGGCGGAATTGGCAGACGCGATGGATTCAAAATCCATTGCCCGCAAGGGCGTCCCGGTTCGACTCCGGGATCCGGTACTAACCCCGACGAGACGTTAGTTTCGTCGGGGTTTTCTTTTTCTTGCGTTAAATTGCGCCGAGTTAGGCTGGAAAGAAAGGCGCGATAAAAGCGTTGCGAAAATTCCGCGGGAATGGGCGAGGGAGAAAACAAAAAACGGCGCGCCCAAAACGACTAAGAAAGAAAAAATAAAATTTTTAAAACGCCCCCTTGCGCTCCGCGTTTTTTGTGGTAAGATATAAGCGTCGTTGATGAGCGACGGTTGCCTTTGCCGGATTGGCGGAATTGGCAGACGCGATGGATTCAAAATCCATTGCCCGCAAGGGCGTCCCGGTTCGACTCCGGGATCCGGTACTAACCCCGACGAGACGTTGAGTTTCGTCGGGGTTTTTTTGTCGCTTTTGGAGACGCGGGCGAACGTTGACGGAGAAGTTTGAGAGAAGACGGGGATTTTAGCGTCGCGCGACGGAGAGAAGACTTGGCGTCGCGAGAAACGGGTTTAACGATTTTAGCGTTTGAAACGGTCGTAACGCGCGGCGGAAAGTCGGCGGCGCCGTTAGTCGACGAAAAAAGAGCCGAACGACAAGAAATGAGCTTCTTTCTTGGGCGCGGGGGTGTTATTTTCGCAAAAATCGATTATAATAAAAATTGAACGACCCGACGGCGCGTCGAGCGGACGCAAAATCCAAGCGCGCCGAACGACGTCGAACGATAACAAGCCGAAATTTGCGAATTTTGTAAAAAAGAGATCGAAAATGAAAACGCGCGCCGAAGAATTTGCCGGTTTAACCGTCGCGATGATCACTCCTTTTAAAAACGGCGAGGTCGATTTCGACGCGTTGCAAGAGCAAGTCGAATTTCAAATCGCGGCGGGAACGACGGCGATCGCGCCGACCGGAACGACCGGCGAAAGCCCGACGTTGACGCATCAAGAGCAGCGCGACGTGATCGCCGCGACGGTCAAATTCGCCGCCGGGCGAATCAAGGTGATGGCCGGGACGGGCTCGAACTGCACCGCCGAAGCGTTGGAGCTGACGCGTTTCGCCGAGGAAGCCGGCGCGGACGCCGCGCTTGTCGTCGGGCCGTATTATAACAAGCCGATGCAAGAGGGGATGTATCTGCATTTCAAGGCGGTCGCCGAGTCGGTCGGGCTTCCGATTTGCATTTACAACATCCCGGGGCGCACCGGGAAGGCGATCGATACCGAAACGATTATTCGTTTGGCGGAAATTAAGAACGTCGCGATGGTGAAAGAAGCGACCGGTTCGATGGACTCCGCGTCGAAAATCGCGGCCGCGACCGACTTGACGATTCTTTCCGGCGACGACAGCTTGACCTTGCCCTTTATGTCGGTCGGCGCGCGCGGCGTCGTTTCGGTCGTCGGCAACTTCGCGCCGAAAGACGTTTCCGCCCTTTGCGCCGCCGTCGACGCCGGAAATCTTGAAGAAGCGCGCCGTTGGCATCAAAAGCTGTTCCCGTTGTGCCGCGATATGCTGTCGTTGGCGACGAATCCGATTCCGGTGAAGGCCGCGATGAAGATGCTTGGGCGCGACTCCGGCGAAATGCGCCTTCCGATGACTCCGCTCGACGCGGCGTCCGAAGCGGCGTTGCGCAAAACGCTCGTCGAATACGGCGTCTTGAGCGCGGACTGACGTTGACGAGATGGACGCAAAGTTGTTAAAATCGTTAAAACCGGCGCCGCGATAAGGCGTTAGTTGCGTCGCGTCGGTTCTTTTGCAAGCGGCGCTATAGTAATAACGACAAACCCGAACCGGCGAAGACGGCGCGGCTATCGGGCGTTGTTTGACCGTCGGTTTGACATTGGAGCGGTCGGGGTGGCGTCGGTTTGGGGACGAACGCGATAAAATAGAAGAACCGCGTGGAATTTGCGGCGGTTTGGCGAGCTTTCTTTTAACGGATTGAGAGAAAACGACGGCGATGATTGTTAAAATTACCGGCAAACTGGTCGCTCTTTACGACGAACGCGCAATTATCGAGGCGCCGCCCTTCGAGTACGAAACGTTGATTCCGGAATTTACGCGGCGTCAACTGCAGAGCGAATTGGGGCAAACGATCTCGCTTCGGACAATCGAGTATCTCGACGGCAACCCGACGCAAGGCCGTTTGGTGCCGCGTCTTATCGGCTTTTTGTCCGACGTAGAGCGCGAATTTTTCGAACTTTTCTGCAGCGTCGACGGCGTCGGCTCGAAAAAGGCGTTGCGCGCGATGGTGCGCCCGGTGCGCGAAGTCGCGGCGGCGATCGAGGAGCAGGACGTTAAATTCCTTTCCGGACTTCCGGGAATCGGCCCGGCGACGGCGGAGCGAATCGTCGCGACGTTGCGGCGCAAGGTTCCGAAGTTCGCGCTGATGGTCGCGCGACCGTCGGAAGGCGGAGCGGGGGGCGCCGAGCAAACGCTCGACGTCGTTTCGGAAACATTCGAAGCGCTTTTGAGCCTCGGACACGGCGAGGCGGACGCGCGCCGTTTGATCGACGGCGTTCTCGAAACGAGCAAGAAAAAGTTCAAGGACTCCGCCGAACTGATTCAAGCGATTTATATGAACAGTCGTTGAAGTTTGCGCGGGCGTCGTATTTTAACGTCGGCGACGCGCGTTTAAAGGCGAGGGGCCGAGCCGGCTTGAAACCGGAGAACCGAAAAGTGGAAGCGCCGGAGGAACCGGTCGTTTGCGGAAAATAGAGAAAATGGTTTGATGGCGAGAAAACCGATTTTTAGCGCCGACGATTCCGGCGAAAACGACGATTTCGAGCGCGACCGGTACGGCGACGGTTGCGATTGTGGCGAAAATTCCGGTTTTAACGGCGGTTTAGGCGCGGGAAACGGATATAGCGACGCGTTTTACGGCGCCCAAGCGGACGACGACGCGGCGTTGCGGCCGACGCGCATCGACGATATGGTCGGGCAGCGCGACGTTTACGAACGGTTGCAAATCGCGATTCAAGCGTCGAAAAAGCGAGGCGAAACGCTCGGACACATCCTTTTCGACGGGCCGCCGGGGCTCGGAAAGACGACGTTCGCGACCTGTATTCCGCGCGAACTCGGCGTCGAAATGCAAATCGCCAACGGCGCGACGATGCGGGCGCCGAAAGACGTTATCCCGTATTTGACGAACGCGACCGAAGGCTCCGTTCTTTT